>NZ_JBVIGA010000016.1:0-98854 GCF_055571035.1 Streptomyces malachitofuscus
AGCATGCGGCGGGTGACGGCGAAGCCTCCGAAGATGTTCACGCTCGTCAGCAGGATCGCCACGAAGGAGAGCACGGTGACGAGCCGGTTGCCGTGTCCGATCTGCACCAGGGCGCCGATCACCACGATCCCGGAGATGGCGTTGGTCACCGACATCAGTGGGGTGTGCAGGGCGTGGTGGACCTTGCCGATGACGTAGTAGCCGATGACCACAGCCAGCGCGAACACGGTGAAGTTTTCGGCGAGTTGAGCCGGTGCGAGGGCGACCAGCAGGAAGGTGGCCAGCATCCCGAGCCCGATCAGGCCGTAGCGCCGCGCCGGGGTGAGCGGCGACCGTCCGGCGTCCGCCGGCGCTGCGGCGGATTCCTCTTGCGGGGCGGCTGCCGGGGCGGCCGAGACGGCGACGGGCGGGGGCGGCCAGGTGACCTCGCCGGAGCGGACCACGGTGACGGCCCGCTGGACCACGTCGTCGAAGTCGAGGGCGGGCCGGCCGTCCTTGCCGGGTGTGATCAGCGCGAGGAGGTTGACCACGTTGGTGCCGAACATCTGCGAGGCCTGGTCGGGCAGCCGGGAGGCCAGGTCGGTGTAGCCGATGACGGTCACCCCGTTGTCGGTCACCACGCTGCGGCCGGGGATGGTGCCCTCGACGTTGCCGCCCTGGGCGGCCGCCATGTCGACGATGACGCTGCCGGGTTTCATCGCCGCCACATCTGCGGCGGTCAGCAGGCGCGGCGCGGGGCGGCCGGGGATCAGGGCCGTGGTGATGACGATGTCCACCTCCCGGGCCTGCTCGTGGTAGAGCTCGGCCGCCGCCCGGTCGTAGTCGGCGGAGGTGACCTTGGCATAGCCGTCGCTGCCCGCCTCGTGGGCCGTGTCCACCGCGAGATACTCGCCGCCGAGGGACTTCACCTGGTCGGCGACCTCGGGCCGCGGGTCGGTGGCGCGGACGACGGCACCGAGGCTGGACGCGGCCCCGATGGCGGCGAGTCCTGCGACGCCGGCCCCGACGACGAGGACCTTCGCCGGGGGCACCTTGCCCGCGGCGGTGACCTGCCCGGTGAAGAAGCGTCCGAAAACGTGGGCGGCCTCGATCACCGCGCGGTAGCCCGCGATGTTCGCCATCGAGCTGAGCACATCCATCGACTGCGCCCGCGAGATCCGGGGCACCGCGTCGAGGGCGAGCACCGTCAGCTCACGCGCGGCGAGTTCCTCCAGCAGCTCCGGCCGCTGCGCCGGGGAGATCAAGGACACCAGTGTCACGCCGTCGTGCAGCCTGGCGATCTCCTCCGTCGACGGCGCGTTGACCTTGAGTACGACATCCGCGTCCCATGCCGCGCCAATACTCGCCCCCGCCTCCTCGTAGGCCTGGTCGCCGTAGCCGGCGGCAGCACCGGCCCCCGACTCGACGACGGCCTCGTATCCGAGGCCGAGCAGCAGGCGTACGGTCGCGGGGGTCGCGGCGACACGTGTCTCCTCGGGTGTGGATTCGGTGACGACACCGATGCGTCGGGGCGGATGGGGATGCGCGGAGTGCTGCGCAGACATATGAGGTCCCCTCGTAAAGACATTGGTGGACACGGTGATACGGGACATGCCGACCCCTGGGAAGGGTGAGCGGGAAGGGGTCAGGTCCTGTCGACGCCGGACAGACGGAGAAGCGGCGACGAAGGACCTAGATGCCATACCCACCGTCGACGTCGATCGACTGGCCCGTCACGTACGACGCCGCATCGGAGACGAGGAAGCAGACCATCGCGGCCACCTCGGCCCCCCTGCCCAGTCGGCGGAGCGGGATCCGGCGCTCCACGTCCGCGCGCATCTCCGGTGGGACGTCGCCGGTCGCGGCGAGGCCGATGCCCATGCCGTCGGCGAGCACACCGGGTCCGACGGAGTTGGCGCGGATGCCGTAGCGGCCTTCCTCGAGCGCTACGGCCTGGATCAGAGCCTCTATGCCTCCCTTGGGAACGGACGAGAGAGCGTCCCGAGCGGGGAAGCGCCGCAGCGCCATTGTGGTCACGGCAGTGAGCGATCCGGACGTGGAGCGCAGGTGGGGCAACGTGGTCCGGACGAGTTCGAAGAACGCCGTCAGTTCCTGCTCGACGTGCCTCCGGAACTGGCCTGACTCGAAAGTGCTGACGAACCGTTGGTCGACGTACGGCCCCGAGGCGTGGACCACCGCGTCGATGCGCCCGTAGGCGTCGACGACCTCGCGGACGAAGGTGTCCGCCTGGTCCGGGTCGGTGAAGTCCGGATGGCCGGACAGGGACGACGCCCCCAGTTCCGCCAGCTCGCCTTCGAGTTCCGCCGCCTTCTCACTGTTGCTGCGGTAGGTGAACGCGACGCGGAATCCCTGGCGCGCCAGGCCCCGGCACACCGCACGTCCCACTCCTCCGGTGCCACCGGTGACCAGGGCCGCGCGTTCTCTGTTCGACATGGAAACAAGTCTTCTCTCGGCTTGGATGTTGTGATGTCACAGGGACCGTGCGACGAGTTCCTTCATGACCTCGTTGGCTCCGCCGTAGATGCGCTGAACCCTGGATCCGGCGTAGATGCGCGCGATCAGGTATTCCATGGCATACCCGTACCCACCGAAGATCTGCAGGCACCGGTCGGCGACCGAGGACAGAACGTCGGTACTCCAGTACTTGCTCTGCGAAGCCGTCGCGGCATCGAGCTTGCCGGACAGGTGCTGGATGATGCAGTGATCGAGGAAGACTCGCGCGACCCTGGCCTCGGTGGCACATTCCGCGAGTACCATCCTGGTGTTCTGCAGATCCCACAGTGAACCACCGAAGGCTCTGCGTTGCTTGGCGTATTCGGCGGTTATCTCCACCGCGTACTCGGCCTGTGCGACGGCCCCGATGGCGATGGCCAGCCGCTCTTGCGGCAGTTGGGCCATCAATTGCGCGAAACCGCGTTCTTCGGCCTCGCCGATCAGGTTTTCGGCGGGGACCCGCACGTCGTCGAAGAACAGCTCACGGGTGTCCTGGCCATGCTGGCCGATCTTCTTCAACGGCCCGCCGTGCGACAATCCGGTGACGCGCTCCCGCTCCACGCCGATGATCGAGAGCCCGCGCGCGCCCTCGCCGCCGGTGCGGGCGACCACCAGGATCAGCCCGGCCATGGAGCCGTTGGTGATGAACGACTTGGTGCCGCTGAGCACGTAGTGGTCGCCTTCCCGGCGCGCTCGGGTGCGCAGGGCCTTGAGATCCGATCCCCCGGACGGCTCTGTCATCGCTATCGCACCGATGAGCTCGCCGTTCGCGAGGCCCGGCAGCCATCGTCGCTTCTGCTCCTCCGTGCCGTACTCGTTGATGTAGTGCGGGACGATGGTGCTGTGGATGGCGTAGGGGAGAGAGTCGTCGGCGAGTCGTCCCTGCTCCCACAGGACCGCCGCCTCGTGCACGAACGTTCCACCGCCACCTCCGAATTCCTCGGGGATGCTCGGGCACAGCAGACCAAGTTTTCCCGCCTCGGTCCAGGTCTCGCGGTCGACGCCGTGCTGCGTGCTGAAGCGTTCCACATGGGGAATCACCGAGCGTTCGAAGAAGCTTCGGGCCAGCAGGCCGACATGGCGAGTCTCGTCGTCGACCCAGGGTGAGCAGTATTCGCCCATTACGCATCCAGCTTTCGAAGAAGTGACCGTCAGGAAACGCTCTGGCCGCCGTCGATGACGATGACCTCGCCGGTCATGAAGTCGGACGCCGGCCCTGCGAGGGCCACGATCCAGGTGGCGAGTTCGTTGGCGTCCGCCAGCCGCCGGGCGGGGATGGTCCGCAGAATCCTCTGCCTGAGCTCCTCGTCGGCACGCATCTCGGCGTTCATGTCGGTGACGAAGTAGCCCGGGGCGATGGCGTTCACCTGGATGTTGTGCCGAGCCCATTCGACGGCCAGTGATCTGGTCAGTCCGATCACGCCCGCCTTGGACGACGAGTAGGCGGTGTGGTTCGGGATCCCCTTGATGGCGAAGTTCGAGGCGACGTTGATGATTTTTCCGCCGTGGCCCTCGGACATCAGATGGCGGCCCATGGCGCGGACTGCCAGGAAGGTGCCGCGCAGATTGGTGGTCAGGACGGTGTCCCACTCCTCGGCTGTAGTGTCGACCAGTGGCTTGGTCGCAACCACGCCGGAGTTGTTCACCAGGATGTCGAGGCGGCCGAAGTGCGCCGACGACTCCGTGATCAGGGACTCGACCTCGGACTCGGAGGTGACGTCGGTCGGGCGCGCCCACGCCTCGTATCCCCGTTCGGCGGCCTCGGCCACGACCTGCTCCAGGTCCGCTGCCCTCCGTGAGGCGACCACGATCCTGGCGCCCTGTGCTCCCAAGGCGTGGGCGAAAGCCCGGCCGAGCCCGCGTCCACCGCCGGTGACGACAGCGACCTTCCCCTTGAGCACCTTCACGGCTGCTCTCCCTTCTCCTCGGGGTTCACGAGCTGCTGCGCCAGTAGACGCACGGCCTTCTTGTCGAGCTTCCCGAGGGTGGTCCTGGGAATGGCTTCGGTGAAGTGGATGACATCCGGGACCCACCACTTGGCCACGCGCTCGGCCAGATGAGCACGAAGAGTGTCTGCCGTCAGCACCTCACCGTGGCGCAGGACCACGAACGCGGCGGGCCGCTCGCCCCAGCGGTCGTCGTCGACGGCGACGACCACGGCCTCGGCGACCGAGGGGTGGTTCTCGATGGCGTCCGCGAGTTCAACCGAGGGGATCCACTCGCCGCCCGACTTGATCATGTCCTTCGTGCGGTCGATGATGCGGACGACGCCGTCCTCGGAGATGTCGGCGACATCTCCGGTACGCATCCATCCGTCACCGGTGAACTTGTCGTCGGATCCTGCGGGCATCCGGTGGTAGCAGGCGGTGACCGTGGCGCCCCGCATCTGCAGTTCTCCGCTCACCGCGTCGGTGCGCACGTCGATGAACGGAAGCGGTCTTCCCTGGGACAGCCTGATGCGCATCCGGTCCGCGCCTGCGGCGCGCGACCGGGCAGGCACACTGCCGATGGACACGAGCGGGTTGGCCTCGGTCATCCCGAAGCCCTGCACCACGGGAATCCCCAGCTCGTCGAATCGAGTGAGAAAGCGTTCGCTGAGCGGCGCTCCGCCGACCACCACCATGCGGAGCGAGGAAAGGTCCGGCAGTTCCGGGAGTCGGCCGACGTCGTGCCAGATCGTGGGGACGCCGGCGGAGAACGTGGCCCGTTGCTCCGCGAGAACACGCACCATGTCTTCGGGCGCGGTCAGCGGCCCCGGTAGGACGAGCCGCGCACCGGCCATCAGGGACGCGTACGGTATTCCCCAGGCGTTGGCGTGGAAGATCGGCACGAAGGGCACGGCCACGTCCGCTTCCGCGATCGCGTAGTAGTCGGGCAGGCACTGCAACAGCGTGTGCAGGACGGTCGAACGATGGGTGTACGCCACGCCCTTCGGTAGTCCCGTGGTACCGCCCGTATAGCACAGGGTGCACGCGGACTCCTCGGGAATGCGAGGGAAGGAGAAATCCGGGTCGCCCTCGGACAGCAGCCGTTCGTAGTCCAGCGCGTCGGCTTCTTCCGGTGGGGCTCCGATGAGTACGCGTTTGACGTGCGGTGGAAGCGCCGGGAGACGGCCGGCCAGGGAATGCTCCGCCACCACGACCGTCGCCTCCGCGTGGTCAATGACGTAGCTCAGCTCGTCGGGGTGGAGCCGGACGTTCAGCGGCGTCAGGACGGCCCCGATGGAGGGAACCGCGAGATGAAGTTCGAGGTGTTCCAGGGTGTTCCAGGCGAAGGTGGCGACGCGGTCTCCGACGTGTACACCAGCCCGGACGAGGGCGGACGCCAGCCTGCGCACGCGGGACACAAGAGTGGCGTACGTCATGTCGACCGGGCCCTCGTCGGTGTAGCCCACCACCCGCTGGTCGCCGAAGAAACGGCCGGCGCGTTCGACGATGCTCTGGAGCAGCAGCGGTTCGTTCATCATGGTCCCCGCGACCCTCACATCGCCGGGGCCGGTCCATGAGGTTGTCATTCGGCGACTCCTGATTTCTCCCACGCACGCACCGCCGTTCGCAGTGTGCTGATCCGGGCTTCGAGAGGGCCTTGCTCGTCCATCAGCTTCAGTGCCAGCGTCGTCACACCGGCGTCGGCGAACTCACGCATGCGTGACGCCATACGTGCTTCGTCTCCGATCAGTGACGTACGGTCGACCAGCTCGAACGGAACGGCGCGGCGCGCGCCGGCCTTGTCACCGGACAGGTACCTGTCCTGGATCACCTGTGCCGCCTCTTCGAAACCCGCCCGGACCGCGATCTCGTTGTAGTAGTTCTTCTCGCGGCTGCCCATTCCGCCGACGTAGAGGGCGACATAGTCGCGGACCATGTCCGCTGCCGATCGCGCGTCCTCGTGCACGGCGACGGGGACCGTGGCCACGATGTCGAAGAGCTCCTCCTCCCGCCCGGCGGCCTTGCGTCCGGCGGCGATGTGCGCCCGTGCGTGGTCGGCCTGGTCGGCCGAGTAGAACAGGGCCAGCCATCCGTCCGCGACCTCACCCGCAAGCTCCAGCGCCTTCGGCCCCGTGGCCGCCAGGTACAGCGGAACACGCTCACGGAGCGGATGGAGGATCAGTTTGAGCGCGACCCCGGGACCGTCCGGCAGCGGCAGTGAGTAGTGCGATCCCTGAACGATCACGCGTTCTCTGCGCAGAACACGCTGGATGATGTCGACGTACTCACGCGAGCGGGCCAGGGGCCTGCCGAACGGGACACCGTGCCAGCCTTCGGACACCTGCGGGCCCGAGGAGCCCAGTCCGAGCCGGAACCGACCGCTGGACAGCAGGTCCAGGCTCGCCGCGGTCATGCCCGTCATCGCAGGGGTGCGGGCCGGCACTTGGAGGATCGCGCTGCCGATGTCGATCCTCGACGTGTGTGCCGCGAGGTGGGCGAGCACGGAGACGGCGTCCACGCCGTAGGCCTCGCCCGCCCAGCATGCGGCGAACCCCAGGGCCTCGGCCTCCTGGGCCAGGGCGGTGTTGTCCGGCCGGGTGAGGAAGTCCTGGCCGAAATTCAGACTCAGCTTCATGGTGCGAGCTGTTCCCTTCCGTCCGACGGCTCCCCCACGTGCGAGGGCCGGGGCGGATCAGAGGCGTTCGATGATCGTGGCATTGGCGAGGCCTCCCCCTTCGCACATGGTCTGCAGGCCGTAGCGGGCTCCTCGGCGTTCGAGTTCGCACAACAGATCGGTCATGATGCGGACTCCGGACGCGCCGAGCGGGTGTCCCAATGCGATCGCCCCGCCATTGACGTTCGTCCTGTCCGGATCGGCCCGCAGTTCCGTAAGCCAGGCGAGCACCACGGGGGCGAAGGCCTCATTCACCTCGAACAGATCGATGTCGTCGATGCTCAGTCCGGCACGCTCGAGGACACGGCGTGTGGCCGGAATCGGTGCGGTGAGCATCATGACCGGGTCGTCGCCCACCACACTCATCGCACGGATCCTCGCCCGGGGGCGCAGGCCGTGTCGCCTGACGGCCTCGTCCGAGGCCACCAGCATGGCCGACGCTCCGTCCGAGATCTGGCTGGCGACCGCCGCCGTGATCCGCCCGCCCGGTCTGAGGGGCTTGAGTGACGCCATCTTCTCGAGGCTGGTGTCCCGCCGCGGCCCCTCGTCGACGGCCACCCCGGCGACCGGGACGATCTGCTCGGTCAGCCGTCCCTCGTCGACGGCGGCCACGGCGAGCCGATGGCTCTCCAGCGCGAACTGCTCGAGCGCTCCGCGGTCGAGCCCCCACGTGTCGGCGATCAGCTCGGCACCGTGGAACTGCGACACCTCTGTGCCGCCGTACCGCGCGCGCCAGCCGGCCGATCCGCTGAACGGATCCGGCACGTCGGCGGTCCGCCAGCTCGACGCCATCGCAACGGCGCTCATGTTCTGCACACCGCCCGCGACGACGAGATCCTGTGTCCCGCTCAGAACGGCCTGTGCCGCGAAGTGCACCGCCTGCTGTGCGGACCCGCACTGCCGGTCGATGGTCACTCCGGAAACCGACTCAGGCAGCCCTGCCGCGAGCCAGGAGGTCCGCGCGACGTTGGCAGCCTGGCTCCCCACCGGGTCCAGACAGCCGAAGATCACGTCGTCGACCGCTGCGGGATCCACCCCGGCACGCTCGACGAGTGCCGCAAGGACGGCGCCGCCGAGGTCCGCGGGGTGCTGGTCCGCCAGACCGCCGTTGCGACGCCCTACGGCTGTCCGTACCGCTTCGATGATGTAGGCGTCTGCCATCTCACTCCTGACCTGATCCTTGCGGGATCCGTCGATGAGCTCGATCCCGGCACCCCTGAGGCTAACTAGGATGTACAGACTCTTCAAGGTCCAACATTTGATTCGCAACCCCGAGCATGGCGTCACTCATCCATGAGCGTCGCTATGTATCCGATGAGATGCGGTATAGACCCTTCCTGGATCTACAAGAAAATAAATGTTGGACAGTGACGTTCTCGTTCACTTCGGCTACTGTTCACGGTGGCCGAAAGCTGTTGGTCACGACGGGCGCGACACGGCCCGCCGCGACCCCCGCCGACCCGGCGGCTTCGGTGACCCGGTGCCCCTCGCACCCCGAGGACGGCACCTACGGACGTCCACGGCTCGGGACTCCAGAACAGACCGCTCACGATCGAGTTCTTCGACGTCTTCCCTTTTCACCCGTTTCGGGGCGACTTTCGCACCAGTATGTGCGACCGACACGCAGACGAGGTACCGATGAGCGCAATCAACAACGAGAACAGCCCTCCCGGGCCGACGAGCCGGAAGGAGCTGCGCCGGGTCATGCTGGCCAGCTATGTCGGTAGCGCGGTCGAGTACTACGACTTCCTGCTGTACGTCACAGCGTCCAGTCTGGTCTTCAACAAGCTGTTCTTCACCAACCTCTCTCCGACGGCCGGCACCATCGCCTCCCTGGCCACCCTCGCCATCGGCTATGTGAGCCGTCCGCTCGGCGCGCTGGTATTCGGTCACTACGGCGACCGGCTGGGCCGCAAGTCCATGCTCATAGCCACGTTGATAATGATGGGCGTCTCCACCACACTCATCGGTCTGCTGCCCACGAGCGATCAGGTCGGCGTGCTGGCGCCGGCCCTGCTCATCCTCCTGCGGGTCGTCCAGGGCATATCGGTCGGTGGCGAGTGGGGAGGCGCGTCACTGATGGCCTTCGAGCACGCTCCCGCTCGTCGTCGTGGACTGGCGACCGGTGTGATCGCCGCGGGCGGGCCGACCGGCACCGCACTCGCCGCAGCAGCACTGGGGCTGTGCAGCCTGATGCCCGAGGAGCAGTTCTTCTCCTGGGGCTGGCGCGTTCCCTTCCTGATCAGCGCCGCGCTCGTCGCCATCGGACTATGGGCACGGCTGAAGGTCTCGGAGTCACCGTTGTTCATCGAGGAACAACGCGTACGGCGGGAGCGCGGTGACGCGCCGAGGATTCCGCTGTGGGAGGTTCTGCGTGCCCCCCGGCCCCTCATCCTGGCCTTCCTCGGGCTCCTGTCGACGTTCACCTTCTACAGCCTTGTCAGTTCGTTCGGACTCGCCTACGCCCGCGACCGTGGGCTCAGCCTGTCCGTGGTCCTCGGCATCCAGGTGCTCGGAGGCGTCACATGCATGGTGAGCATGATCATCGCCGGCGCCGCCTCAGACCGTTTCGGCCGCCGTGCGGTCCTCGCATTCGGAGCGGTGGCGGGCTCCCTGTTCACCTATCCGTTCCTGCAGTTGATCGCCTCCGGTGAGGCCGTGCAGACCATGCTCGCGTTCATCGTGATGTTCGGTCCGGTCGTCGGCCCCCTTTTCGGCCCGACCGGCGCATTCCTCAGCGAGCAGTTCGACACGGGCTCCCGCTACACGGGTGCGTCCCTGGGCTATCAGGCCGCTTCGACCGTCGGCGGCGGCTTCGCCCCGGTCATCCTCGTCTCCTTGATGGCCGCACAGGACGGCGGCCATGGATTCATCCTTCTGTTCGCGGTCGGCATCGGGGTGCTGAGCATTCTGGCTCTCGCCGCGATGCCCGCGCGGCGCGACGCGGGAGCGCCCCCCGACGTCACCGGCGCCCCACTCCAGCCCTTCCCGGCCGGCGGCGAAGGCGGTCCCCGACAGACGGGGCAGGCCTGACCCGACGGCGTGCGTCGCCCCGCAGCGGACGTGATGCGGCAAGCAGGGTGGCAGAATTCTTTCGATAAATGGAACATTTGCCACTTACGGCGTCGAGTGACGACAGCCAGCCTGGAGCGGACGACCGACTCCCTGTGCCGCATTCCTCGTCGCCGGCCGGCGGCGTCCCAGCTTCCCCTCGTCCGGGAAGGCTGCCCCGCCGGCCGATCACTTCCGCTCGTCTGCCGGCGCCCATCGCTCCCCACGCCGCGCAAGCTCCGCTTTCCGCTGCTGCGGCAGGCCGCAGCAGCGGACTGTCGACCACCATCAGACGAAAGGCTCCTCGTGCTGAAGAAGAGGCTCATCCTGATACGAAAGCGGCCCGACCTGTCCCTCGACGCCTTCAACGAGCATTGGGCGGGCCCGCACGCAACCATCGTCCTCGGCCTCCCGGGCCTGAAGGAGTATGTCCAGAACCCCGTCGTCCGCTACGCCGGCACGCCGTCGGGCGAGCGCTCGGTGGACGGGCTCGCCGAACTCTGGGACGACAACGCGGCCGACCCCGTCACCGCAGCGCGTGTGGCACGCGAACTGCGGGACGACGAACCGAGGTTCCTCGCCGGCCTGACCGGCTTCTCGGTAACCAGCACCGACAGCTACGACCCGGAGGCCAAGCTATGGGTCATCGGTGACGAGCCGTTCGACCCTGCCGTCTTCACCGAGGCCGTGGCCGAGGCGGTGACCGGCGGCGTCATCGAGTCCCGGCCCGCCAACGGGCGGCTGATGGACAGTCCCAGTCTGGTCCGCGAGCCCGCCGCACCCGCGCAGATTCTGACTGTCGGCACCACACGTGCGGCCGGTCCCGCCGTCCATGAGGCGGCGCTGAAGGCGGCCGCGGACGCGGCGGTGCTGGGGCGGCTGCGGATTCTGCTGACTCATGCGCGGCGCATCCTCTGACCGGAGACCACCACGGCCTCTGCCGGCCGAGTTTTCCACGGTCGTGACCGCGTCCGGCACGCGGTTCCGGATGCCCGACACGTAAGGATCACCATGACGAGCCTGTTCGACCCGCTCACCCTCCGCGGAGTGACAGCGCGCAATCGCATCTGGCTGGCACCCATGTGCCAGTACTCGGTCCACGCTCGCGACGGAGTCCCGACCGACTGGCACCTGGTTCACCTCGGCGCTCGGGCGACCGGTGGCTTCGGCCTTGTCATGACCGAGGCCACCGCGGTCTGCCCGGAAGGACGTATATCACCGCAGGACACCGGCATCTGGAACGAGGACCAGGCGCAGGCTTGGGCGCGGATCACCGATTTCGCCAAGGCCGAGGGCGCGGTCCCGGCCGTGCAGCTCGCGCACGCGGGGCGCAAGGCCTCGACCGCCGAGCCCTGGCACGGCAGGGTCGCGGTCGCTCCGGAGAACGGGGGATGGACCCCGATCGCCCCCTCTCCGGTCCCGTACCGGGATCTGTCCGTTCCCGACGCCCTGGAGGGCGCCCAGATCGACGCGACGGTGCGGGCCTTCGCGTACGCCGCGCGCCGTGCGGTGGCCGTCGGCTTCGAGGTCGTGGAGGTGCACGCAGCACACGGTTACCTGCTGCACGAGTTCCTTTCTCCCCTGTCGAACAAGCGGACGGACGAGTACGGCGGCGACTTCACCCACAGGATCCGGCTGGTCATCGAGGTCGTCGACGCGATCCGGCAGGTCATCCCCGACAGCACACCCCTGCTGGTACGGCTCTCCGCGACCGACTGGGTCGAGGGCGGCTGGACACTGGACGAGACCGTCGAACTGGCCGCACTGCTGGCCGGACGCGGCGTGGACCTCTTCGATCTCAGCTCCGGGGGCAACGACCCCCGCCAGCGGATTCCGGTCGGCCCCGGCTACCAGGTTCCTTTCGCCGACGCTGTCCGCACGAAGGCCGGAGTGCCCACCGCCGCCGTCGGCCTGATCACCGAACCGCGGCAGGCGCAGGACGTCCTCGACGAGGGATCGGCGGACGCCGTCTTCCTGGGGCGTGCCGCGTTGCGCGAATCGGAGTGGCCCCTGCGCGCCGCGCACACACTCGGGGTGGCCGCGCCGGACGCGCCGTATCCGGTGCAGTACCGGCAGGGCGAGTACAGCAATTGAAGAGAGAAGGCGACCCCACCTGCACCGGCTGTTCAGACCGCTTGTTGTCCGACATTGTCGAGTACAGTGACTGTGGACAACAGCAGGAGGGGGGCCAGGATGCCGGAGCAGGGTCTGAGCAGGCGGGCGATCGGCCAGAAGGTGCTCCGGCCGCGCGAACAGGTCGAGGAGCACATCAAGCTCGCCATCATGTCGGGCGAGCTGAAGAGCGGCGAGATGCTGCCGCCCGAGGCCGAGCTGGCCCGCCAGTTCGGCGTCAGCCGCACCACTCTTCGCGAAGCCCTGCGCTCCCTGGTGACCCAGCGTCTCATCTACAAGGTGCCCGGCTCGCGGGGCGGCAACTTCGTGCAGTCCGTGGACCACCACTCCCTCCGGTCCGACCTGGCCAGCTCGATGCACAATCTGCTGACCCTGGGAAGCATCGACTTCACCGAGGTCGCCGAGCTGCGGCAGTACCTCGAGGTGCCCTCCGTCAGGCTCGCCGCGAAACACCGTTCCGAGGAACATCTGGCGCTGCTGAACGAGATCGTGCGGCGGCAGAAGGCGGCGGCGGTGGACGACCCCGAGGTCCCGCAACTCGACGCGGCCTTCCACTCCACCATCGCCGAGGCGTCCGGCAACCGGGTGCTCGCCTCGTTCGTCTCCGCCCTGCATCAGCAGACCGAACCCGTGCACTACCTGGAGCTGTCCAAGGAGGTAGGCCGGCGCACGGTGCTTCAGCATGTGGCCATCGTCGACGCGATCGCGGCGCAGGACCCCGACGCGGCCGAGTCGGCCGTCGTGGAGCACCTGACGTATCTGCGCGCCCAGTTGGCTCCGCGCTTCGGCACGGCCTGATACCGGCCCGGTCGTCGACCGGGCTTTCTTACGCCGTACAAATGTCGGACCTTGAACGCCTTGTGTAACTGTCGTACCCTTACTCGCGCCAGCGTCAGTCTCCGCGCCGGCCACTCGTGACGATGAGGAAGTGCCCATGGAGTTCCTGGAGGACAGTGGCCCGCTCAAAGGACTGAGGGTCGTCGACATGACCACCTCCTACGCGGGACCGACGGCATCCATGTACCTCGCCGACCTCGGGGCGCAGGTGATCAAGGTGGAACGGCCCGGTCAGGGCGATGACGCGCGGTCCTGGGGCCCGCCGTTCGTCGAGGGGACCTCGGCCTGGTTCGCGTCGGCCAACCGCAACAAGCGGTCGGTGGTCCTCAACCTCCGCGTCCCCGAGGGACAGGACGCGCTGCTTCGACTGCTCGACGCAGCCGACGTCTTCCTGCAGAACATGAACCCGTCGAAGCTCCAGCAACTCGGCATCGACGGACCGGCACTGCTGCGGCGGAACCCGGGCCTGATCTACTGCGCGATGTCGGGCTTCGGGCTCGACGGACCGGACAGCCATCTCCCGGGCTACGACCTGGTGGCCCAAGCCCGGTCCGGTCTGATGTCCGTGACCGGCGAGACGGGGCGCGCCCCACAGCGCGTTTCGACAGCGCTCTCCGACATCGCCACGGGCATGGCGGCGGCGATCGCGGTGAGTGCGGCCGCTGTCCGGCAGGCCCGCTCCGGGGTCGGGGACATCATCGACGTGTCGCTGCTGGACACGGACCTCGCACTGATGGCCCCCCGGATCGCCGCGTACCACGCGGGTGAGCCGGAGCCGGCCCCGAGCGGCGGCACGGACTCGGTGCTGGCCGTCTACCAGCCCTTCGAAGCGGCGGACCGCACCATCGTCGTGGCCATCGGCAACAACCTGATGTGGCAGCGGTTCTGCCGGGCGGCAGGCCTGGATGAGCTGGCACGGGATTCCGCGCTGGCGGACAATTCCGGGCGCCGGGATCACCGCGCGCGGATCACCGCCCGCATCGCCGACGTCATCCGCCGCCAGCCGGCCGCCCAGTGGCTGCGCGTGCTGGGCGAGGCCGATGTTCCCGCCGCGCTCGTGCAGTCCCTGTCCGAGGTCGCCAAGGACCCGCATGTCATCGCCCGTGGATCGATCATGCCGGTGCCCGGAGGCGATCACACTCTGACGAGCGTGCGCAGCCCGTTCCGGCTGGCATCCGCTCCCGTGGCGCGCAATGAGCGCTTCCCGGCCCTGGGTGAGCACACCGCCGAGGTCCTGCGGGAGCTCGGCTACTCCCCCCAAGCCATGGCCCATCTGGCCACGGCAGGAGCTGCCGAGTTCGGGCCGTCCCGATCGGTCGCTCCGGACAACGAGGAAGGATCGCTCAGTGCCTGAACCAGTACTCACGGACACCGACGGCGCGGTCAGGGTCATCCGCATCAATCGCCCAGAGGTGCACAATGCGCTGAACGCGGCGGTACTCACGGATCTCAGAGCCGCCGTGGAGGCCGCCGCCTCGGATCCAGCCGTTCGCGTCGCGGTCCTCACCGGGACGGGGCGAAAGGCGTTCAGCGCCGGAGCCGACCTCAAGGAAGTGGCCGGTATGTCCCCCGACCGCGCCCACGAGGCAATGCGCCACGGACAGCGGGCGATGCGTGCGATCGAGCGCGCCGAGATCCCCGTGATCGCCGCCGTCAACGGCATCGCGCTCGGGGGCGGCTTCGAGCTGGTACTGGCCTCCACCTTCCCGGTCCTGTCCCACAGTGCGTCGCTCGGGCTGCCGGAGTCCGGGCTGGGGCTGATCCCGGGCTACGGAGGTACCCAGCGGCTTCCGCGCGTGATCGGGACGGCGGCCGCCGCGCACCTCATGCTGACCGGTTCCCGGCTGGACGCCGAGCGGGCCTACGCGCTCGGCCTCACACCGCTACCGCCCGTCGCCCCCGAGACCCTTCTCGAGACCGCGGTCACCATGGCCTCGCGGATCGCCGAGCAGGGGCCGCGCGCGGTCCGTTCGATCCTGCAGGCGCTGGAGACGGGACGTGACGCCACACTCGACGCGGGGCTCACCACCGAGACCGGGCTGGCATCACTCGCCCTCGCCGGCACCGAGTCGGCGGAGGGCATCGGAGCCTTCCTGGAACGGCGGCCAGCAGCATTCGAGGGCCTCGGCGGTGAGCAGTGAGCGTGCTCCTCGAACTCTTGGACATCGACACCGAACCATCGGCCCATCTCACACTGCACGGCCTGCTGGACGAGCAGACGGCGGACGAGGCCCTCAGCGAGCGGGAGAAGGAGGTCCGTTCCCGAACCCGGGAGGTCGTCGCCCGGCACGTCGTTCCCGGGGCCGCCCGTGCCGACGAGACCGGCGAGTTCGTGCACGACAGCGTACAGGCCCTCGCGGCGGCCGGGCTGTGCGGGCTCGTCTTCCCGCGGGAGCTCGGCGGAACCGGCGACACCAGCGTGGCCTACGCCCTGGCAGTGGAGGAGATCGCGGCGGGCTGCGCGGCGACGAGTCTGGTCTTCATGACGCAGACGCACGCCGCGTACCCCCTTCTCATCGCCGGGTCGGACGAGGTGCGCCACCGCTACATCCCCGGCCTGCTGGACGGCTCGCGATACGGCTCCCTGTGCATCACCGAACCGAACGCGGGCAGTGACGTCTCCGGTCTTCGCACGACAGCCACTTCGGCGGAGGGCGGCTACATCCTCAACGGCGCCAAGACCTTCATCACCACGGGTGACCGCGCCGATGTACTCGTCTGCTTCGCCAGCACCGACCGCGGCGCGGGCCGCGCAGGCATCAGCGCTTTCCTCGTCGACGGCTCGTGGGACGGCGTCACGCACAGCACCCCCTTCCACAAAATGGGCATGCACGGCTCGTCCACCACGGAGTTGTTCTTCGACGGGGTCAGGGTGCCCGCCTGCCATCGGCTCGGCACAGAGGGCCAGGGCTGGGCGATCGTGATGAACTCCGTGGTCAAGTCCCGGATCAGCGCCGCCGCCCAGGGAGTCGGGCTGGCCCGAGCGGCCTACGCGCGCACACTGGCCGCGCTCACCCGGCTGCACGGACCGCGGCTGCCGGACGAAGACCTCTTCACGCTGGCGGAGCTGCGCGGCCGGATCATCCAGGGCCGGCTGCTGCTGCACGCGGTGGCCCGGCAGGCCGACGCCGGGCAGGCCTCGACCGCACACATCGGGATCATGAAGCAGTCCTGCACCGACCTCGGCTGGGACGCCTCGGTCACGGCCACTCGGCTTCTGGGTCCCTACGGCGACCTCGGCGTCCTCGGCATCGAACGCTGCCTGCGCGACGCCAAGGTCACACAAATCTACGACGGCACCAACGAAATCCAGCGGCTGCTCATCGGCCGCGAGACGACCCGCGCGATGGCAGGCCTCACATGACGCCCCTCGTGACACCCGGCAAGGAATGTACAGATGACCACTGAACACAAGACCGCGGCGGTGCTCGGCGCGGGGACAATGGGCTCGGGCATCGCCACCGTGATCGCCCGCAGCGGCCACCGGACCCTGCTGTTCGATGTGAACGAGACCAATCTGGCCCGCGGCATCGCCACCGTGCACGGCTTCTTCGAGCGCAGCGTACAGCTGGGCAAGCTGAGCGAGGCTGACGCCGAAGCGGCGAAGGCGCGACTGAGCGGAACGACCGAACTCGCGGACCTCGCCCCGTCCGATGTCGTGGTCGAGGCCGTCTTCGAGGATGTCGCGCTGAAGAAGGAGACCTTCGGCCGGCTGGACGGGATCGTCTCGGAGCGGACACTGTTCCACACGAACACCTCCACCCTGTCGGTGACCGGTATCGCTTCCGGGTCCCGGCTGCCCGAACGCGTCGTCGGGACGCATTACTGCAACCCGGCACCACTGATGAAACTGGTCGAGGTGGCCGACGGCCGACACACCGCGGACTGGGCGCACAGGGCGACGCTCGAGTTCCTCGCCTCCCTCGGCAAGACCACCGTGGTGACGAAGGACAGACCCGGATTCATCGTCAACCGTTTCCTCATCCCGTGGGAGAACAGCTGCATCACCGCGCTGGAGACGGGCCTGGGGACCAAGGAATCCATCGACGCCGCCGTGACAGGCGCCCTGGGTCACCCGATGGGGCCGTTCCAGCTCCTGGACATCGTGGGCATGGACATCCACCAGCAAGTCGCGACCCGTCTGTACGAGCAGCTGCGCGATCCGCGGTTCTTCCCCCCGCCCATGGTCGAGCGGATGGTCGCCGCGGGGGACCTCGGCCGCAAGACCGGGCGTGGCTTCTACACCTACGACGACACCCGGCTTTTCGGGTCCTGACCGGGAGGGGAAGAGAAATGACAAAGGACATGCGGCACGTCGGGCTGCTCGGTTTCGGCACGATGGGCGCCGGGATCGCCCAGCTCGTCGCGCAGTCGGGCCGCGACGTCACAGTCCTGGAGACCGACCAGGACCGGATCGACGCGGGAGCCGCCTTCTTGAGAAAGTTCCTCGGCGGCGGTGTGGCCCGGGGCAAGCTGACCGAAGCCGGCCGCGACGAGATTCTCGGCCGCGTCCACGGCGTCACCGATGCGTCCGCTCTCGCCGGGGCCGAGATCGTGATCGAGGCGGTGACCGAGAGGCGTGAGATCAAGCGGGAGCTGCTGGCCCTGGTCGCCGAGGCGGTCGGGCCGGAGGCGTTGATCGTCACCAACACCTCGGCGCTGTCGGTCACCGACCTGGCGACCGCGGTGCCGCGTCCGGAACGCTTCGCCGGGCTGCACTTCTTCAACCCCGCCCCGCTCATGAAGGTGATCGAGATCGTACGGGCACTGCGGAGCGAGGAAAGCGTCATCGAGCGGCTGGTAGGTTTCGTCGGCGCGCTGGGCAAGGATCCGGTGGTGGTGAAGGACCGGCCCGGTTTCCTGGTCAACCGGCTACTCATCCCGTATCTCAATGATGTCGTGCAGGCCTACGACGACGAGCTCGCCAGTGCCGAGGACATCGACACGGCCGTACGGCTCGGTCTCGGCCACAAGCAAGGTCCGCTGGAACTCATGGACATGATCGGCCTCGACGTGCACGAGCACGCCACCACCAGCGCCTACGAGGCCACTCTCGACCCGGCCTTCGCCCCTCCCCCACTGCTGCGGCAGATGGTGGCCGCCGGCCGACTGGGCAACAAGAGCGGCCGGGGATTCAGGACGGAGGGGCACTGATGCCCGATTACGACGACCTTCTGATCGACCGCGATGAAGCGGTCCTCACCATGACGATCAACCGGCCCGAGACGGGCAACAAGTTCCGTCACCGGACGTGCCTGGAGCTCTCCGACGCGCTGCAGCGCTTCCGACTGGACCCGTCTCTGCGCGCGGCCGTCCTCACCGGCACCGGCGAGAAGTTCTTCTGCATCGGCGGCGAGCACGAGGAGACCACCTCGCTCGACCAGTCGCAGGTGCTCCCCGTCCTCGACGTGTACCAGGCGATCGACACCATTCCGAAGCCTGTCGTGGCGGCGGTCAACGGCTTCGCCGTCGGGGGCGGCAACGTGCTGCACACCGTGTGCGATCTCACGATCGCTTCCGAGACCGCGGTGTTCCGCCAGGTGGGACCCCTGGTCGGCAGCTTCGACGCGGGGTATGGCAGCTGGTATCTCGAGGACACGATCGGCCGCAAGCGCGCCAAGGAAATGTGGTATCTGAACAAGAAGTACTCGGCCGCGCAGGCGCTGGAGATGGGTCTGGTCAACGAGGTCGTCCCGGCCGCGGCCCTACTCGACCGCGCTCACGAGGTCGCCGGAACCATCGCCTCGCGCAGCCCGCTCGCGATCGGGGCACTCAAGGCGGCCTTCTCGGGGCGGCACAACGGCGTGTCGGGTCAGGCCCGGATGGCGCACGACCAGTTGCTGACGATGTACCTCAGGACGAACGAGGCGCACGAGGTCTCCGAGGCGTTCGCGGAGAAGCGCGCTCCCCGGGCCGACAGGTTCTGGTCATGAGCTGGCTCGGTCCCGGACTCGACCCGGATCAGCGCGGGCTGCTCGACATGCTCGACGCCTTCGTCACCGACCGGGACATCGACCTGACCGACGACCCGGCTCAGGTGGGCGCCCTGCGCCGGGAACTCGCCGGGCTGGGTGTGTGGACTCTCGGCGTCGCCGAGGAGCACGGCGGCGGCGGGGCGGACCGGACGATGACCACGGTGGCATTCGAACGGCTCGGACGGCGCTGGCCCGCCCTCGCCCTGGCATGCGTGCACGCCCATGCGGCCGCAGATGCTCTCGGCCCCGCCGGAGGGGACCTGGTCCCCCGGCTGCACACCGCGGAGGCGCTCATGGCAGTCGTGGAGGCCGACGCGACGCATGTGACGCTCACGCGTGAGGGTGATGCGGTGACCGGGTCGGTGAGCCGTGTGGACGTCACCGGCCCTCCCGACGCGCTGATCGTCCTGACCTCGGACCGTAGCGGACTGCTGTTCGAGACGGATGCGCTGGCTGCCGGGCCGGTCCTGCGCCGTTCCGGACTGGGCGGGGCGTGCACCACGCCGCTCAAACTGAACGGTGTCATCGGGGTATCGGTCCACAAGCTGGCCCTCGACGGCACCACTGTGCGCAACCGCCTTCGGCTGGGGGCCGCCGCGGTCGCCGCCGGCATCGCCGGCGGGGCGGTCGACGCGGCCACCGCCTATGCGGCCGAACGGCACCAGTTCGGAGGGCCGCTCACCGCGCTACCGACCGTACGCGCCTCCTTGTTCGCTCAGACCGCCGGTGCGACGACGGTGCTCCTGGCGGTGCTGGCCGCGGGAGGCCGAGGCACGGCCGCCGCATCGGCTGCACTGGTCCAGGCCTGCGACACAGCCGTGGACGTCGCCGCCGCGGCGCTGCAGATCCATGGCGGGTACGGCTACCTCGCCGAGTACGCGGCGGAGCGAAGCGCACGCGATGCCGTGTCCCTCCGGGCGGCCGTCGACGCGACGGGCACAGCCAGGCGCGAGGCCAGCCGCCTCGCCGGCATGCCATGAGTCCCCGGCGTGCCGGTACTGAATGGCAGGAATTTCACGAAAGCAGGCAATAGGGCTACTCGTGATGCAAATATGCCAAATACACCCTGGACTCATGACGACCCGCATACGACAGACACGTTGACATCACCCCCGCTGCCTCCAGGACATCACCGCCATGAGTACACAGACAGCCCTCCCCCGCCCTCTCCTTCCGGACGCTTCACAGGTCCCGACGCCCCGCGTTCTTCTTCTGCCTCTCGTGGGAGTGGCGAGGCCCTCGGCGGTTGCCCGCCGCCGCACCCTCGACACCCTCCACAACTGGGGCGTCACCGGCGAGGTGTGCGACGACGCCGCTCTCGTGGCCTCAGAACTGACCACGAACGCCGAAACGCACACCCCCGGCGGCCCTCTGCAGATCGAACTCACGCTCGACAGAAATCAGCTGACCATCGCCGTGCGGGACGACAGCCCTGCGCAACCGGTGACTCGCCGCGCCCCGGTGAGCTGTGAGCACGGGCGAGGCCTGACCATCGTGCTGGCACTGGCCCGCGGGTTGGGCTGCGAAAGCACCCCCGCTCACAAGACCGTCTGGGCGGCGCTCGCCGTCCCCGACGAACAGCTACGGGCAACCCCGGCCGGCACCTCGTCCTGCCTCGGCAGGGCTCGGTCGCGTTCCTTCACCGGTGGTGTGGCCGCCTAACCTGATGTCTCTGCATTGAGGTCCATCGTCCACCCTCCGCACCACGGCCGGCCCCGCCGTCGGGGCATAGGTGCGGTCCAGCGACCACGAACGACGTCTGCCGGGCTCCGGCACCGGGGCGTCTACTGGTCCCTCTGCGCTCTCACGCCGTCCAGTTCGCGTTTCACCGCCTCGTCGTCCTGGCCTACAAGGAGCTGGCTCTTGTCCTCGATGCGGGAGAAGCGCTCCCCTCTCGCGACGTCCTCCTCACTCAGCACCCGCCCGCACCACTCACCCCGGGCGACAGTCCGGTCGTCGAACGGGACAGCGGCGCCCTCGCCGAGAACGGTCCAGCCGTCGTCCGCCCAGCGCAGCGCCAGGAGGTAGGTGTGGCCCGTTTCCAGCCGGGGGCGTACGCGCTCGTGGCCTTCGTACGGGCACCGCTTTCCCGGTACACGCGCCAGCCGGCGGCCACCATGTCGAAGTGTCGCCAAGTGAATGCCGGGGGCTCTTCGCGGACCACAGGACGTCGTCCGCCCGGAATGTCACCGAGCGGTCGGTCGCATACTGGATCGGCCCCTTGGCGAAGTCCCGCCGATTGATCTCCTGCTCGGCGGTCGGTGTGGCCACGACGACTGATCGGCCTGCGTGACCCAGTCCTTCGCCGTTTCGTAGGGGTAGTCGTCGTAGGCGGTCCCGCAGCCCACCACCGTGTCCAGGCCATCCCTGCCGATCAGAACGGCAGCGGCGATTCCGACAGCGGCCAGGCATGCGGCGACGGGGCGGCCCGCCCGGTCGAAGAGAGCATTCAGCACGGGTCCTCGGTTTCACGCGGTGTGAAACCGCGAGGGGCCACACAAAGCCCTCCGGCGCGAAGACGAAGACGCTGTCCCCGTCACTTCGGTGGCCGGACAAAACGTGTTGTGATCACAGCGGTGATCACACCCACCTCCGGTGCACGTGAAAACCAGACCAGAACCCCGGTTTCCCATCAACGGTGTGGCCTGTGCCTGCGTACCCCCCAGTGACACCGTTGTCCGGCACACCGGTGCCGGCAGGCATGACACTCAGGAGTCCCCCTTGGAACAAGAGGACTTACAGTCCCCCGCGCCCCCACCCGCATCCCGCGCGCCGAGCCGCAGAGCCGCCTTGCTGGGCATCGGAGCGGTGGCCGGTGTCGGGGCGGTCGATCTCGGTGCGTTCCTCTTCGCGAGCGGCCGGCTCACCCCGGACAGGCTGACACCCGGCCGGCTGACGGACGGTTTCGAAACCGTCTTCGGCAAGCACGCCGGTTTCCGGAGGAACCACGCGAAGGGTGTGGGTGTCGCCGGGTCGTTCCTGGCCAACGGGGCCGGGAATGCCGTGTCCGAGGCCGTGGTCTTCGAAGACGGCAGAAGAACTCCGGTGACCGGGAGATTCTCGCTGTCCGGGGGCGTTCCGGATGTGGCCGACGCCACGCAGACCGTACGGGGTCTCGGGTTGCGATTCGACCTGCCGGACGGTGAACAGTGGCGCACCGCGATGATCAACCGCCCCGTCTTCCAGGACCGTACACCTCAGGGCTTCTACGAACGGATGCTCGCGTTCAAGGCGATGCCCGGGACGGGGAAGCCCGATCCGGAAAAGACCGCGGCCTTCCTCGCCAAGCATCCCGAGACGGTGCGGGCCATGGAGCTGGCGAAGCAGCACCCGCCCACATCGGGCTTCGCGGACAGCTCGTTCAACGGTCTCAACACCTTCCACTTCACCAACGGTTCGGGCGACACGGTGCCAGTCCGCTGGTCACTGATTCCCCTCCAGCCAGTGCGCCCGGCCGCCAAGGGGCCGCTCGGCAGGAACGAACTGTTCGAGAAGCTGATCACCGCCCTGGACGCCGGTCCACTGCGATGGCGGATGGTCCTCACCATCGGCCGTCCCGAGGATCCCGTCGACGACGCCACCGCGGCCTGGCCGGACACCCGTCGCACGATCGACGCCGGGGTCCTCACGCTCACCTCGGCACGCACCGAGGCCGCGGGCGAGGGGCGGGACATCAACTTCGATCCCACCGTGGTGCCCCGAGGGATCGCACCGTCCAGTGACCCCCTGCTCAGCGCCCGCTCGGCGGTGTACGCGCAGTCCTTCACACGGCGAGCCGGTGAGGGCATACGCACCAGTCCGGTGAAGGCGGCCGAGGAGAGCGATGTCTGAGGCCGCAACGGACGATCGCGAGGTCCTTGCCTCACCTGCCGGTGAACCGGCGCAGTTCCCGCTTTTCTCCCGCTGGCTGCACTGGATCATGGCCGGCCTCGTCGTGGTCATGCTCTTCATCGGCGCCGGGATGATGGCCTCCCTGGGCGATTACCGTTTCCTGGTGTCCGTGCACAAACCCTTGGGCATGGGGGTCCTGGCCCTGGCAGTGATCCGGCTGATGTACCGGCTCACCCACCGGGCACCGCCACTTCCCCGTTCGATGAACCGCACCGAACGGCGGGCGGCCACCGCGTCCGAGTCTCTGCTTTACGGTCTGATGGTGGCCCAGCCACTCGTCGGCTGGGCGATGGTGTCGGCGTCCGACACCCCGTTCGTGCTGGGCGGTGTGCATATGCCCGCCATCGTGCCGCCGGATCCGGGACTGTACTCCGCATTGCGCGAGACGCATGCGGTGTTCGGCTACGCCCTCTTCTTTCTCTTCACGATGCACATGCTGGCCGTGCTGGCGCATGCGCTGGTGTTGCGGGACGGGCTTCTCACGAGGATGGCCCTATGGAGGCGTCCGCGAATTCGTACAGCGGCCCCGTCGCGCTTCAGTCACCGCGGGAAAGGGCGAGAGGGGAGCAATGCGGTATGACGAGACACTCCGGCGGCATGTGCCTGTGTCCGCCGAGGAGTGGCGTATCCATCTCGCCGAGTTCGCCGACTGGTACTTCGGCACAGTGTCCGCCGCCCATCGGAGTCCGGCGTCGGATCGGCCACGGGGATTCCGGCTCCGGCGCGAGCCGGCGACCGCAAGACAACTGGACGCGGCCGAGGAACGGCTCGGGGTTCCGCTGCCTCCGAGCCTGCGCGGCTTCTTGACGGCCAGCAACGGCTTCGGGCCTGTCTCTCAGTACACGGAGGCGTTGCGCTCCTGTGAAGAGATCGACTGGTTCCGGCGTACTCACCCGGGGTGCGTCAACACCGTCGGCGGCACCGAGGAGCGTGATGTGCTGCTGCACGCGCTGTGTCTGACACGGGGCGAGGACGTGATCCTGCTGGACACCCGCACAACGTCGGCGGACGGTGAGTACGGTGCGTATCTCTTCGCCGTGAAGTACGGAGAACTCGATGAGCGGTACGCCGGTTTCGGCGAGGTCGTGCTGGCGGGCCACGCGGAGATCGAATGGCATCGCACGCACTGCGTCTGAGAGGTGGCGGTACGCGTGCCGTCATCAGTGCCCGGACGGCGGCCGGGCGTTGTCCATGGCTTTCCGGTCCGCGAGCCGGTTCCCGCACTGCGACGTGCCCACGTGACGAAGTGGCACACCGGGTCGCTCGAGGGCACCACCCGTCGCCGCAGAAGCCGGAAGGCACATGAGGTGAGTCCGCCGCGGGTGTGTCCGTCACGGCGACGACGAGCGCGGCGGCCGTCAGGAGCGTCGTACTCGTCGTCGCCGGGTTCCGGCGCGCGCCTCGTGGGCGGGCACAGCGGTGGGGACGGCGTGCAAGAGGACGACGTCCCGAGCGCCCGGTGGAGAGCAGGCGGCGCGACGGGGAGGCGGCCGGCCCACCCGGAAGCCGGAGGCGGGCCACCCGTCGCCGGCCGGGCGTCTCCTCGATTTCTCTTGCCTACGCAGTGGGATACACGCAGATGCCGAAGTCGCGCCATCCGGACGGGAGGTCGTCGGGACCCGCTGTGCCGGTGTAGTCGACCGGCTCGTCGCCCATGGTCAGACCGTCCTCGGCGTGGCGTCCGGTGTACCGGTCGAGGCCCCCGTCACCGACGGACTGGAACACCTGCAGTTCGGCCCGTCCATCGTGGTCCTCGTCGGTCGCGCGCGCATCGCTGACGAACGATGCCCTTGCGAGGTCGATGTGGCGGGTGCGGCTGCCGCTCAAGTCCCTGGCGAGCGGCCCGTAGCGAAGTTCATGCACGGGCAGGTGGGAGGCGGTGCTGTCTCCGGCGTCGCGCCGGCTGTGGAACAGGGCCAGGTCGAGATATCCGTCGCCGTCGAAATCGCCGAACGCGCCTCGGGTCGCGGTGTCCGGGACCAGCGCGCTGCGGGCCTTCTGCCACACCGTGCGAGCCTCGCCCACCCGGACCTCGACAGCGGTGGTCGCCCGGCTGAAGACGACCGTGGCGTCTCCCGAGCGATGGGGGTCGCGTATCTCGTCCAGGCGCCCGTCCGCGTCGAGGTCGGCGGTCAGCTTGGTGCCGCTCTCGTCGGAGCACACCACCGTCGGCCGGTGGTCACCGGGGTCGGGTCCGGATGCGAGGCAAAGCCATACAGCGGGCACCACAAGCGCCGCCCCCGCGCCGAGGACGGCCCGCAGGCGGGGGCGCCCCCACTGCCTCGGAAGCAGGTAGGACAACAAACCGTCCTGTTCCTTCGGACGGAGTTGAGGGACATCCGGCATGGGCGACACCTATGATTCTTCTAGCGGGCAATGCCCGATCCCAGATCGGCCCACTCCCCGGGCCCGACAAAGGTGCCCTCGTGCAACTGGGTGACGCCCTGGGGCAGAGGGCCGGCGGCGGATCCCGGCAGCATCCACGCGGATCCGGGAGCTTCCCGGTCGCCCGGAGCCGTGACCACGAGGTCGGCCCTGTGGTCGCCGTCCATGTCGGTGAGGCGCACGGCCCGCCCGAAGTTGTGCTCGCTGTTCGCCAAGCCGTGCACATCGCGCTCGTCGAACGCCCGGGCGCCCCGACCGGTCAGGCCGTTCTTGCCGCCCGGGAAGAACAGCACCTCCTCGGTGCCCGGTTTGGCGTACACCTCTGCCCGAGGGGCTCCCGCGACGACGTCCGCGTAGCCGTCGCCGTTGACGTCACCGGTGTCCAGGGCCACGAAGACACCGTCCTCGTCGCCCGGCTCCTCACCGGGTACGCCTGGTGTGTCGCGGTCGAGTGTCGTGGTTCTGGTTCCCGGTCCGGACTCCGTGCCGTGGACCACCGTCACCGAGCTGCGGCTCACCCCGCCACCGCGAGGGCTGAGGACCAGGTCACCGAAGCCGTCCCCGTCCACGTCGCCGACTGCGCCCGCCGCGGCGTCGGGCAGGCGCACGGTGTCGGGCTGTGTGAAGCCGTCCCGGCCGCCCTGCAGATAACTCACCGGCCAGTGCAGCTCGGACCAGGCGACGGTCTCGGGACCGGTGTCGTCGTTGTGGAAGGTCACCAGGTCGTCGATGCCGTCGCCATTGAGGTCCCCGGCCACCAGTTCCTGGTAGGCCATGTCGTCCGCCCTCTCGTCGGGCGCCCGGGGCACCGGCACGCGCCCCGTGCCGGCGGGCGAGCCGTCACGCAGGAACGGGCCCTTCAGCAGGCCACGTTCCGAGCCGATACCGAAGACGAGATCGGCGTGCCCGTCACCGTCGAAGTCGCCGGCGGCGAGCTGCTCCTCCAGGCACGGTTCAGAGGCCCAGGGCACATGGCTGCCGTCTGTCCCCGGCACCCGGGCGGCACGCGTCAGCCCGCGGTCGGAACCCCACATGATGATCACATGGGGGTCGCATCCCTCGAAGA
This sequence comes from Streptomyces malachitofuscus, assembly GCF_055571035.1. Classification (NCBI taxonomy): domain Bacteria; kingdom Bacillati; phylum Actinomycetota; class Actinomycetes; order Kitasatosporales; family Streptomycetaceae; genus Streptomyces; species Streptomyces malachitofuscus. Next base: position 26,434 of record NZ_JBVIGA010000016.1, read on the forward strand.
CGGAGGCGGCGAGGTCGGTGTAGCCGTCCTCGTTGAAGTCACGGGCCACTGTGTCGAATCCGAAGAACGCCTCGTCGCGGGGCTTCCCCGGAATCAGGGGATCGCCCTGCGTGAGCCGCTGGCACCGGCCGAGGTCCGTCCCCGTGCCGGTGCCGTACGCGACCGCGACCATCCCGGCGAGGGCGCTGTCCCCGACGTCTCCGGCAGGCCCGGCGAATGCGATGTCGGGGTGGCCGTCGCCGTCGAAGTCGGCGGCGGGTGCCGCACCGGTCCGAACCGGGCGGTCCGCTGCGGGCCCGGTCTGCGGCGCGGCGCCGTGTGCGGCGGTCCGGCACGCATGCGGTGCGGCGATGCTGCCGCTCTCGCCACCGGCGAGAAGGGTGCCCGCCACGACCGATACCGCCGCGACCGCGGCACCACCGCCGATCATCCCCAGCCGTTTTCCGACCGCTCTCCGCACAGACACTCCTCGTCACCGGGCCTCGCCGAATGGAGTAACGCGCCGGGTGGCCGGCATGGTTCCGGCTGGGGGATCGACGGCGGCAGGTGGCAGGGCGGGGCCACCGCGCACCGAGCGGCCTCGATGCCGACGTTCCGGGACGGGCTCCACCCGCCAGTCGCGCCCCGCGGACCAGCGGTGCCTGCCCAGTGTTCACGTCAGGGGCGCCCGGTGCCTCCCGCGGGGTGCCCGACGTAAGCTACGAAGAGGCGGTGGCGGACTTGGCCACCCTTCCGTCTCATCAGGTTCCGATTGCGGTGCCTGCACGACGGCACGCATCTGGGCGATGTTGAGATGGATCATGGTCAGGAAGCGCTACCACCACGGAGAGCTGCGCCGGGCCCTGCTCGACGCCGCCGAGGAGCTGGTCCGCGAGCGCGGAGACACGGGCTGGTCACTGCGTGAAGCGTCGGCCCAGGTCGGGGTCAGTCCGAGCGCCGCCTACCATCACTTCGCCTCACGTGACGCGCTCATGCACGCCCTGTCCGAACGCGTACTCGCCCAGCTCGGTACCCGCATGTCCGCTGCGGCAGCGGAGACTGCCGGGCCGGACGTCGACGACGACCTGCGAGGCATCCTCGCGGCGGGCCGCGCTTATATCCGCTGGATCACGAACGACCCCGCCGTCGCACGGCTGGCCTTCGGTTTCCATGCCCGGGGCTACGAGGTGGCATGCTCACCGCACCCGCAGGACGTGATCGAAGCCGAGCTCGACCGGCTCGCCGACGCCGGAGTCCTGAGCACCGCAGCCCGCGACGGCGCGGGATGCACCGTGTGGGCAGCCGTGCACGGCCTCGGAACCCTCCTCGCCGACAAGCTGGTGTCCCCCGCCGATACCGAGGTCGCGGACCTGCAGACGGAGCGCCTCCTTCGAGCCGTCCTCGCCGGTCTGGCACTGGAGTCCACACCTCCCCGGGGGTGACCGGAGGCACGCTCTGCCCACACCGGCCGCCGAGAACCCGGCAGGGAGGACGGCCGGCGAACGAGCTGCTGTGCAAGAACGCGGTGCATGCGGCCGTAACCTGGGCGGTCAGCGCATTCACCAGGTGGGCCGCACCTCGGTGGCACCCGAATACGTGCCCTTGCCCGGGCGCTGGTAGCCGCCTTCACGGTGGACGAAGTGCAGGCGCAGGGACGAGGTGCGTACCGGTGAGAAGGTGACCGTGTTGGCACCGGCGCGAGGGCCGGCGGGGTCCCAACGGGCACCGGTGACCTGTTCGAAGCGGCGTCCGCTCAGATGTTCGACGAACATCTGCCGGGGCGGCTGCACTCCTCCGCCGTCGTCGTAGAGGTGGACGGTCAGCCCGGTGCAGCGGCGCGGTGCGTCGAAGTCCAGCTGCAGCCAGTCGACGGTGTTGGGCGAGTTGTAGGCGGTCCAGCGCGGAGTGTCGGCGACGACCCCGTCCACCACGGCCATGGGCGAGTCGTACATCCACGTGTGGGACGCCGACACGGCGATCGGCCCGTCCGATTCGCCCCGCAGGTCCTTCGACGTGGCCAGCCCGATGCTCTGCGCGCCGGTCGTCGACTGGGCGTTGTAGAAGTGGAAGACGACGCCGTCGTGCTTGACGACCCACGGCTTCGTCGCCTGGTTCGCCTCCCAGGGCCGGGTGGAGCTGGTCAGTTTCGGCCCCCGCCAGGGCGTCCAGTTCACCAGGTCGTAGGAGCAGGCGAACGAGTCGAAGCGGCCGTTGGAGGTACGGTCGATGGTGTTCCAGAAGAACATCACCCACAGGTCCCCCATGCGGACGACCTGTGGGTCGCCACAGAGTGCGACGCCGTGCCACTCGTACGGAGTGAGAACCGGAGCCTCGCCGTAACGGCGCCAGTGGACCATGTCGTCGGAGACCGCCATACCGATCGTCTCGTTGCCGTACCCTCCGGCGCCAGTGGCGTTGTAGTACATGACGAAGCCGGAACCGAGGCGGGCCTGCGGATCGCGGATGATGTTGCTCTTGAACAGTTTGGAGCGTTCCCAGTAGCGGGTGTCGGAATCGTCGGGGCCCAGAACCGCCGTGTCCCGGCGATCCCATGGCTGCGGCAGGTGCGGGGTCCGGGTGGAGGCGACGCCGACGGACAGCGGTCCGCCCTCGTAACCGGGGTCGGGACCGCCGAGGTAGCTCATCCAGAACCGGTCGTCGAACATCTGCAGCTGGGCGGAGCCACCCCACTCGGTGTCCTGCAGCGCGATGTATCCGGCAGCCTGCTTCTGGTCCCAGGCGCCCGGCCGGAAGGGGAGAACGGTTCCCTCGGGCGTCCAGTCGAGCAGGTCGGGGCTCGACGCGAGCCGGGTCTCGTAGCCGTCCTCGCGAAACACCAGGTGCACCATGTACCAGCGGCCGCGATGGCGGAAGACGCTGGGGGAATCGACCAGCTCCGCATCCGGCGGTGTGGTGAGCACGGGGCCGTACCGGTAGGGCGTCTTGACCTCCTCGTACACCTCCTGCATGACCTCGTCCGGCACGGTCGTCGGGCGCCGGCGTCTGCCCTCGGCGCCAACTGCCCGGTCTTCGTCGGATGCGGCCGTCACGCCGTGTGCCGTGCCCGGCAGCAGAGAGAGGCCGGCGGCGGAGGCGCCCGCCATCCCTGTCCGCCGGATGAGGCCGCGGCGGGTCATCCCGTCGCTCCCCGTGGGCACCGGCCGCATGCCGCCTCGTTGTGCAGCATCGTTCCCCTGATGGCTCATCAGCGCCTCCCAGCCCAGACAACGTTGTCAAGCCAGTGCAATGTAGCGACGCGGCCACGAACGGTCAACGCCTCCCACCTCACGGAACGAGATTGAGGACCGAGAACGGCAAACCGGTCACCCGGCTTGAAAAGATGGATCGATATCTCTTCAACACACCTCGAATCACGGGCGTATCCCTCACTGAAGATCAGTCACCGAGCCGACGGAAGAGCGAGCCGGCGCAGGGGAACAGTGGACCTCGTGCCTACGCCGCCCATTTCGCACACGCATTGTCGACCCCGCCATCGGGCGCGGATACAGCGTGAGCCGGTGACTCGCACATGCTCATCGTGGTGTCGGCTCAGGCGGACGCCACAAAACAAGGGAGACGGTCCGGGTGACACACACCAGGATGACCCGCCGGGTGATTCTCAGCACCACCGCATTCGCCGCGCTGGCCCTGCCGGTCACGATGGCGTCGGCGAATGCGGACGCTCCGGAGAAGAGCACGTCGAAGACCGCGCCGATCCACCGCACAGTGGTGTCATTTGGCGCCTACACCAGCGCCGTCGGCGACATGCGTGATCCGGTCGTCGACGCGACCAACAATTCCCTGGCGGTCAGCCCCGACGAACGATTCGCCGTGGCGACGAACTCCGATTCTGACCACCTCTCCGTGATTCACCTACGCAGTGGCCGGAAGGTCGCCGAAATCAAGGGGTATGTCAGCCCGCGCAACATCCTGTTCGCCCCGGACAGCAAGACCTTCACCGTGTCCGACAGCGCCCGTGGTGTCGTGGACCGGATTTCCATGCGGACGTTCGACGTCGTGAAGCGTCTTCCGCTCGGCGCCGGTGTGTTCGGCACCGCGCAGAGCAAGGACGGCAAGCTGCTGTACGCCAACAACGCGGCCTCCAACACCGTCACCGTCATCGACCAAGCCGCCAACCGGCCCAAGACCGTGCTGACCGGGTTCTCCGAACCTCGTCAGGGGATCAAGCTCGCTCCCAAGGGTGACAAGCTGTACGTCACCAACTTCGACGGGGGCAAGGGCGGCAGGATCACCGTTCTCGACGTCACCACCGAGAAGCCGCAGGAGCTGAAGCAGATCGAGGGATTCGACGGCGTACGCGGACTGTCCGTCAACCGTGCCGGCGACCGGCTGTACGCCGCCAGCAGCGGCAACGACAAGATCTACATCGTCGACACCGCATCCGGTGAGACCCGGGACACGGTCGATGTGGGCGACCAGCCCTACGGTGCCGCACTCTCCCCCGACGAAACCGTGCTGTTCTCCGGGAACAAGGGCGCGAACTCACTGACCGCCATCGACCCCGGCACCGGGGATGTGAAGGGCACCGTGACGGGCCTGAAGGCTCCCCGTCAGGCGATCAGCTTCAGCGCCGACTCGCAGACCGCGTGGGTTCTCAACGAGGACCTGAGCGTCGCCGAGGTGGACGTGGACGCCCTCAAGGTGATCCGCACGCTCGGCAGGCGCTGACCGCACACGGCCCGGTTGCCGTCGGCCCCTGACGCCAGGCAACCGGGCCCTCACCCCGTCCGGCGGCCGGCCGACGGCTTCGCCAGGAGCCGGGAGCGGGCCGCGGCGCGCGTCCTCGTCCCGGCCGGGCCGCCGCGCTCACGCCGTACAGAGGCCGAGAGCGGTCCCCAGCCGGGACGCGCCCCGGGCGGCCGGGTCCTCGGGGGTCCGGAACGGGACACGCGCGGCCGGCCGAAGCGCCGTGCGGCCGGATCGCGCACCGGTGCCGTCCCGTGATGGGCCACCTCGACATCCCTGATCCGGGTGCCCCGTCGAGCCAGAAGAACCGGTCCTCCGGCACAGCGCGGTCCCCGGACACCGGTGGCCCGCCTCCGTGTCGCATGAGTCCTCCCAGGCGCTCCTCGCCACGAGGCCGACGCTCCCCCGGCCGTCCTCCGCGTGTCCGCCGATCCGCAGCCCGGTCCGGCCGAGCACGCCGGGATCGCCTCCTCCCCTCTCCCACCACTTCCGTGGGCGCTCCTCGACGCAGGTCCCGGCGGGGGGGGTGTCCCGCTGCTGCACCGGCGTCACGGTCGCGGGATCCGGTGAACGGCAGGAGCCGGCCGGCGGGTGGCAGCACAGAGTCCGTCAGGTCTGCGGGCAGCGTCACGAGATCCACGGTCCCGATCGGGTTCAGCGCCTCGTCAAGGCCGGGGCACCGGTGGGGAGCGTCAGCGGTCCGCCCAAGCGGCCGGCGACCGGCCGACCCGCACGGGTTGCCTGCCCCGCGGTGCTCAGCCCCCTCTTCCCGCGCACCGGACCCGGGCGCCTTCCGGCGGAGCCCGCTCAGTGCGTTCATGGTCCCGGGCCTCCTGCGGTGAGCCCGGGAACGCGGCTGTGCGCGGTCGCCGCCCGCCGATGATCGTCCGGGGCGTACACGCCCAGGCAGTGCACGTTCGCTGGGCATCCGGTCCGCCGGCGGAGGCAGTGCGAGACCCCCCACTGGGCCATTGGCCCAACTTTTCCGCACAAGATTGTCAGATGGTTCCCTTCGCCCGCATACTCCTGGCCCATCAGCGCACCATCCCGGCTTCCGCCGCGCCAACCATGGCTGGGGACACGGTCGATCGCCGTGCCGTGCCACCGTTCAGAGGAGAAGGCGATGACGTCATCCTTCACCGAAGCCGGCCGGCAGGACGGCCGGCACCCGCGTCTGGACGACCGCTACCGCCTCCCGGACGGTGTAGTGCACCTCTCCGGCATCCAGGCCCTCGTCCGCGTCCTGCTGGACCGTTCCGCGCGCGACCGTCGCGACGGTCTGCGCACCGCGACGTTCGTGTCGGGGTACGAGGGATCGCCCCTGGCCGGTTACGACATCGAGCTGGCACGACGCCAGGCGTTGCTGCGGGAGTACGACGTCGTCCACAAGCCGGGGCTCAACGAGGAACTCGCCGCGACCGCGGTCATGGGCAGCCAACTGGCCGGTCAGGTGGGCATGTCCCGCTACGACGGCGTCATGGGCATCTGGTACGGCAAGTCACCCGGCCTGGACCGTGCCTCCGATGCCCTGCGGCACGCGAACCTGGTGGGCACCGCCCGCCTCGGCGGTGCGGTCGCGCTGGTCGGCGACGATCCGGGGGCGAAGTCGTCCAGCGTGCCGTGCGTCAGCGAGGCGACGCTCGCGGACCTGGCGATCCCGACGCTCTACCCGGCCGACTCGCAGGACGTCCTCGACTTCGGGATCCACGCGCAGTACCTCTCCCGGTTCAGCGGCCTGTGGGCAGGGATGAAGATCACGACCGCGGTGGCGGACGCGATGTCCACGGCCGTCGTCGCCCCGAACCGCATCGCGGTCGTCGAGGGGGATGCGGGTCCCAGCCCGCACCGGCCGAGTGCGATGCTGCTGGGCCCCGAGCTCATGGCGCTCGAGCGCAGCCTGCACGACAGCAGGCTCCCGCGGGCCCTGGAGTACGCCCGACTGCACGGCCTCAACCGGGTGGTGCAGCGCGGGCCGTCCGACAAGATCGGCATTCTCGCCTCCGGCAAGACCTATCTCGATGTCCGTGAGGCGCTCCGTGTCATCGGGCTCACGGACGCGGACCTGACCCGCCAAGGCATCAGAATCCTCAAGCTCGGCATGGTCTTCCCCCTGGAGCGCGACGCCGTCGTCGAGTTCGCGGAGGGTCTCGACCATCTGCTGGTCGTCGAGGAGAAGAGACCGTTCCTCGAGGCCGCGGTCAAGGAGATCCTTTACGGCCGTGCCCAGGTCCCGACGGTCCACGGCAAGGAAGGTCCGGACGGACGGCCGCTGTTCAGCCGCTCGGGAGAACTCGACACGGACGGCGTCACCTCCGGCCTGTCCCGAGTGCTCGCGGCACTCGGTGTCGAGGCCGCCCGCGTCTGGCGCCGGCGGCCCCGGCCCCGAACCACGCTGTCCCTGCCGCTTTTGGCCCGCAGCCCCTACTACTGCTCGGGCTGCCCGCACAACACCTCAACCACCGCGGGCGGTGACTCCCCGGTGGGCGCCGGCATCGGCTGCCACTCGATGGTCGTGTTCATGGACACCGAGCAGGTCGGCACGGTCGTCGGGATGACCCAGATGGGCGGGGAGGGCGCCCAGTGGATCGGGATGCAGCCGTTCGTCGACGTCGGTCACTTCGTGCAGAACATCGGGGACGGCACCTTCATGCACTCCGGCAGCCTGGCCGTGCGGGCGGCAGTCGCCGCCGGGGTGAATGTCACGTTCAAGCTGCTCTACAACGGCACGGTCGCCATGACCGGCGGCCAGGACGCCGTCGGCGCTCTGCCCGTCGACCGGCTCGCCGCCACGCTCCTCGACGAGGGCGTCGCCAAGGTGATCATCACCACCGACGACAAGGCGCGCGTTCCCCGCGCCCGGCTCCCGAGGGCGGTGCGGGTGCTCGACCGGGCCGGTATCGAGAAGGCGCTGGCGGAGTTGAGGGCCACCGCGGGCGTCACGGTCCTCATCCACGACCAGGAGTGCGCCGCCGAGAAGCGGCGGGCACGGCGGCGCGGCAAGGCCGGCACTCCGACGACGCGCGTGTGGATCAACGAGCGCCTCTGCGAGGGCTGCGGTGACTGCGGCCGGGCGTCGAACTGTCTCTCCGTGCACCCCGTTCCCACCGAGTTCGGCCGCAAGACGCGCATCGACCAGTCCTCGTGCAACCTGGACTACTCGTGCCTCGACGGCGACTGCCCGGCGTTCATGACCATCACCCCGGCCGGCCGGCCGCGGCACGCCGGACCGCCCGCTCTGGCGGCCGGTGACGTGCCTGAGCCGGCCGTCCGCAGGACATCGGACGGCTCCTTCGGCATGCGGATCACCGGTATCGGGGGGACCGGCATCGTCACCGTCTCGCAGGTGCTGGCGACCGCCGCCGTCATCGATGGCCAGCACGCGCGCAGCCTGGACCAGACCGGTCTCGCCCAGAAGGGCGGCGCCGTCGTCTCCGACATCAAGATCACCGCGCAGGCCGTGGAACAGGGCGCGAAGCTCACCGAGCGGAGCTGCGACCTGTACCTCGCCTGCGATCCGCTCGTCGCGACCGATCCGACGTATCTTCGGGTCGCCTCCCCGGAGCGCACGGTCGCCGTCATGAGCACCACCGAGATCCCCACCGGGCAGATGGTGGTCGACACGGAGGTCGGTTTCCCGGCTCCGGACGTGGTCCGGCACGCCGTCGGCGAGGTGAGCCGTCAGCTTCTCGCGCTGGATACCGGTGCGCTGGCCACACAGCTTTTCGACGACGAGCAGTACGCCAACATGCTGCTGGTGGGAGCCGCGTACCAGACCGGGGTGCTGCCCGTGCCGGCGCGGGCGGTCGAGGAGGCCATCACCCTCAACGGGGTGGCTGTGGAGCGCAATATCCAGGCGTTCCGGCGGGGCCGCCAGGCAATCGCCGATCCGGAGGCGCTGCGCGCGGCGGTGGCGGGCCCGGCGCCCGAAGAGACCGCGAAGCCGCCACTGCCCCGCGGAACCACCGAGCTCGTGGCCACGGTCACCGGCGACGAGGGATCCGAACTGCACCGGCTGCTCACGGTGCGCGTGGCCGACCTCATCGGCTACCAAAACCTGCGATACGCCCGCCGGTACGCCGAGTTCGTCCGGCGGGTGGCGGACGCGGAGCGCGCCGCCGTGGACGGCTCGACCGAGCTGACGGAGGCGGCCGCCCGTTACCTCCACAAGCTCATGGCGTACAAGGACGAGTACGAGGTGGCGCGGCTCGCCCTCGATCCAGTCGTCGACGAGGACATCGATGCGGCGTTCGGGAGCGGGAGCCGACGGTCCTTTATGCTGCGTCCGCCCGTTCTCCGGGCCGTGGGCATGGAACGGAAGATCGCTGTCGGGCGCTGGTCCCGCCCCGTCCTCGTCCTGCTGCGTGCCCTGCGCAGGGTGCGGGGGACGCGCCTCGACCTTTTCGGCCTGCATCCCGTGCGCCGGGTCGAGCGTGAGCTCGCCGAGGACTACCGGGCGTCACTCGGCGCCTCGCTCGCGCTCCTGACCGAGGAGACGCTTCCCGTGCTCCGCCGCCTCGCGGAGCTGCCGGACGTCGTCCGCGGATACGAAGGGGTCAAGCTGGCCTCCGTGGAGCGCTACCGGGCCGAGAAGGACAGCATCCTCGCCGCACTGCGGGAGGGCGCCGAGCAGGTCACGACGGAGGCCGGGCAAGAACGGTGACGTTCGCGGTCCCGGGCCCCCGGACGCGTCCCGCCACCGCGTCCGCACCCTGGCCCTCGACGCACGGGCCGACGGGCCGACGGGCCGACGGGCCGACCACCCGCTTCAGGGTGCCTGTTCACAGCCTGCCGCACACCGTCCACCGCGCAAGGGCGAGGCCCGAGCCGCCGCACCCTGCTGATCGCAAGCGAACCGGCGGCGTCGGCTGAGTGGGAGGCGCGCGGCGGCTCGACGCGACGCCCTCCTGGGCCGGAGCATGCTCAGCGCCACGGTGTGGGCCTTCGACGTGCCGCAGCAGGCCGCACAGCGCGTCCTCGCCGAAGGACTGCCCGGAAGCCGCGCGGGCCAGGAGCCCGCGAAGCCCTGCCGCGCAGGCCGCGCCGGACCATTCCCCGCCCGAGCGGCCAGCTCCGCGGCGGCGGCCCGTCACACGCGGACATGCCGGAGACCGGCACACGCGGTACCGGGTGTGCCCGCTGACCACCGCACACCGGGAAGGTCAGGCACCCCACGGCAAGGCCACGCTCACGGATTCCAGAACATCGTCGTCTCCACCAGGTCGAAGCGCCGGGCGGCGAGCGCCTGCCTCCGGATCGCCCAGTGGAGGGACAAGCCCTCCCTGCCCTCGATGCCGGGATGCCACTCGGCCAGCAGCACCCAGTCCCTCAGGTCCCCGGTCTCGTCCGCATGGATCGCAACCGACTCCACAGGATTCGTGTCCATGGATTCGTGCTTGGGGTGCCCACCCACCTGCACCCACCCGCCGGCCGGGAAGCCACTGGCACACACGTCCAACAGCGCGTCGTGGACGTTGCCGTAGGGAGCCCAGGGAAGCTCCTCACCGCGCCAGCCGTGTGCCGTGGCCACCGCCTTGCTGCCGTGGAACGGCAGGGACACGTCTGCGGTCAGGCTCAGGTCACCCTGCCAGAACGCCTCGTGTATCTCCCGCCAGTCCTCCAGGCCGTTCTCCTCGGAGTAGTCGAAGATTCCCGCGCGTTCCTCGACGGTCGCGCCCTCGGGCACGTACATCACGTCGCCTCCGGCATCCGGGTCGGGGAACCCGAAGAGCAGCAGACGGCCGTCGGGCGGCAGCGGGAGTCCCGTCACCTCTTCGGACAGGTCGGCACAATTGAGCGAGGCGACGAGGGGAAACTCGGGGTCCGGGGCATCAGGGGGGAGGAGGAGGGGACCACCATAGCGGCCTACGGTCGGTCCGGCGCCGTTCAGAGTCAGGGTCGCGCAGGGGAGGGCGGCGTCCGTCCACTGTTCGACGACGGTGGCGGGGACTTGCTCCGCCGTCAGCTCCGCACGGTATCGGCTCAGTCTGTTCAGCACCTCAGGCCTCATGCGGGGAACCCTATCGAGCCCGTCCCTCCCGGAATGCCCGGGGACCGTTCTGGCAACTACGGCGTCAAGCCGGGCCGTCACGTCGTCTTCTCATGCTCGGGTACCGTCCTCTGAGCCACAACCACACGGTCTCGTAACGGAGTTACGGCAACGCAGTTAAGGTCGCCCATCGGATTCCCCACGCTTTCCGACTGTCCTTGAAGGGCTTGATCAGTGCCGGAAGACTTCGTTCCGGGGCGCGCAGGCGCGCCCCGGGACCGCTTCTGCCGGGTGATGTGACATCCCATCCGGCGACTCCTCAAGGGGGAGAAGGACGTGCGCAGAAAAGTGAGAAGGGCATGCGGGGCCACGGTCGCGGGGGCGGCCGCCGTGGCGCTCACGGCGGGCATGGCCGGCCCGGCGTCGGCCGACGGGAAGCAGCGGACGGCCACCGCTTCGCAGGTGCCGTCGAAGGCGGGCGCCGCGAAAGGGCCGTCGCTGAAGACGAAGCACCACATCACGCTGATCACGGGTGACCGGGTCGCGGTGGACGCCAAGGGCCGTGTGGTGGGCTTGGAGCGGGGGAAGGGGCGGGAACACGTGCCCTTCCATGTCCGCAGGGTCGACGGGCACACGCTGGTGATCCCGGCGGACGCGGCCCGGCTGATCGCGACCGGCAAGGTCGACCGGCGGCTGTTCGACATCACCGAGTTGAACAAGTCCGCGATGCGTGACTCCCACAAGCGGGGCCCGAGGGCCATCGTCGGCTACCGGGGTTCCGCGAAGACCGCCAAGGCGGATGTCCGGGAGGCGGGTGATCTGCGCCGTTCCCTGACAGCCTTGAACGCGGACGCGGTGCAGACCTCGCACAAGGACGCCTCCGATCTGTGGGAGGCCGTCACCGATGGTGACAAGACCGCCTCCGGTGTCGCCCATGTGTGGCTGGACGGGGTCCGCAAGGCCTCTCTCGACACGTCCGTGGCGCAGATCGGCACGCCGAAGGCGTGGGCGGCCGGCTACGACGGCAAGGGCGTCAAGATCGCCGTCCTGGACACCGGCGTCGACGCCACCCACCCGGACCTCAAGGGCCAGGTGGCCGCGTCCAGGAACTTCACCTCCGCGCCCACGGCCGGCGACAGGTACGGCCACGGCACCCATGTCGCGTCCATCGCGGCAGGTACGGGCGCCAAGTCCAAGGGCAGATACAAGGGTGTCGCGCCCGGCGCGAAGATCCTCAACGGCAAGGTGCTGAGCGACGACGGCTCCGGTGACGACTCCGGCATCCTCGCCGGGATGGAGTGGGCGGCCGCGCAGGGCGCCGACGTCATCAACATGAGCCTGGGCGGCACCGACACCCCCGGCATCGATGCGCTGGAAGAGGCGGTCAACCGGCTCTCGGCCGAGAAGGGCGTGCTGTTCGCCATCGCGGCCGGCAACGACGGCCCGCAGTCGATCGGTTCGCCCGGCAGCGCGGACGCCGCCCTCACCGTCGGCGCCGTCGACGACAAGGACGCGCTCGCCGACTTCTCCTCCACCGGCCCCCGCACCGGAGACGGCGGTCTGAAGCCGGACGTCACCGCTCCCGGCGTCGACATCACGGCCGCCTCGGCCGACGGCAACCTGATCGTCGGGGAGGTGGGCGAGGAGCCGGATGGCTACATGACCATCTCGGGTACGTCGATGGCGACCCCGCACGTGGCGGGCGCGGCGGCGATCCTGAAGCAGCAGCACCCGCAGTGGAAGCACACCGAGCTGAAGAGCGCGCTCACCGGCTCCACCAAGGCAGGCGCGTACACGGCGTTCGAGCAGGGTTCGGGCCGGATCCAGGTCGACCGGGCGATCACACAGACGGTGATCGCCGAGCCCGGCTCGCTGGGCTTCGGGCTCCAGCAGTGGCCGCACACCGACGACAAGCCGGTCACCAAGCAGCTCACCTACCGCAACCTGGGCACCGAGGACGTCACCCTGAAGCTGACGTCGACCGCCACGAACCCCAAGGGCAAGGCGGCCCCGGCCGGCTTCTTCACGCTGGGCGCCACCACCGTCACGGTCCCGGCGGGCGGCAAGGCCTCCGTGGACGTCACCGTCGACACCCGCCTCGGCGACACGGTCGACGGCGCCTACTCGGCCTACGTGGTCGCCACCGGCGGCGGGCAGACCGTGCGCACGGCCGCCGCGGTGGAACGCGAGGTCGAGTCGTACGACGTGACGGTGAAGGTCCTCGGCCGTGACGGCAAGCCGACCGGCAACCACTGGTCGACCCTGGCCGCCACGACGGGTACCGCCACGGGCAAGGTTTTCGACCTCCACGACTCCGACGGCACTGTCACGCTGCGGGTTCCCAAGGGCGACTACTTCCTGGACTCCGGTGTCTTCCTCGGTCCGGCCGAGGACTACAAGCGTCTCGACTGGCTCGCCCAGCCGAAGGTGAGCGTCACCAGGAACACCTCGGTCACACTGGACGCCCGCAAGGCCAAGCCGGTGGACATCACCGTGCCGGACAAGAAGGCCACGCCGTTGTTCGCCTCGGTCGACTACGACCTGAAGACGAAGGACTCGTCCTACAGCGGCGGCTGGTTGCTCGAGTCGTACAACGGCTTCGCTTCCGCGCACGTGGGTCCGCGGCTCCCCAAGGGCGTCCTCACCCAGCAGTGGGACGCGCACTGGTACAAGGGCGACGAGGAGCAGTACAGCATCACCACGGTCTCCGGGGTCGACAGGCTCGCCACCGGCTACACCCGGCACTACAAGGCGAGTGACCTGGCCACGGTGAAGGTCAGCATGGGCGCGCCCGCCCCGGGCAAGAAGGGTGTGTTCGACGCACGGTACGTGTTGCCCGGTGGCATCTCCTGGTCGTCGATCGGTGTCCCGCAGCGGCTGCCCGGCACCCACACCCTGCACCTGTCCACCTCGGACAAGGTCACATGGAACATCGACTTCGCGCAGGAGGACCACAGGCAGGAGGGCCCGCCGGACCTCGACACCGTCTACCTCATCGGTGAGGGGAAGACCTATAAGGGCGGCAAGACCTACAGGGAGACCGTGAACACGGCGGTCTTCGGCCCGAGTCTCACCAAGGACGACGGTGTTTTCCGCAACGGCAACAAGATCTACGGCTCTCTGTATCTCTTCTCGGACGGCAAAGGCCACCTCGGGGACTCGGTGACGAGTTCGGCCGTCACCAGTCTCTACCGCAACGGCAAAAAGATCGGCTCGTACGACGGCACTCCGAACGGCCTTGACGAGTTCGAGGTTCCGCCGGGTGACGCCTCGTACAGGCTGACCACTTCGGTCAAGCGGAGCGCCAAGGTCGCCGCCGCGTCCACGCGGATCGACGCGAGCTGGACCTTCCGCTCCAAGAAGACCGCCGACCTCAAGCAGCTTCCGGCCTCCACGGTCCGCTTCCTCGCGGCCACGGGCCTGGACAGCAAGGTGACGGCCGGCAAAAAGGCCACGATCCCGGTCTCCGTGGAGGGCGCCGCCCAGGGTAAGAACCTCAAGTCCCTGTCGGTGTACGTGTCCTACGACTACGGCAAGACCTGGAAGAAGACCACGGTCAAGAAGGGGAAGATCACTGTCAAGAACCCGGCGAGGGGGAAGGCGATCTCCTTCCGCGCCGAGGTCACGGACAAAAAGAACAACACGTCGACGGTCTCCGTCTACAACGCCTACTACGGCAAGTAGACCGTGAGCGGATGGCCCGCCGGAGGTCCCTCCCGGCGGGCCATCCGCATGGCTGGGTACGTCAGCGGATCTCTGATCCCGCCCGCCCGCTGGTCCTGTGACGGCATCCACGACGCGTGGATGCCGCGCATACAGAGAGAGAAACATGTCAGAAATGTTGCGCCATCAAGCATGGCGGTTCAGATGGGTCGCTGTCCTGGCAGGCATTCTGGCCTGCGGATCCCTCCTGATCTCACCCGCACCCCAGGCCAAGGCAGTCGAGGACGGATTCACCAGTTCCGCTTCCGGGACCGATATGGCCCAGATATGGCTGAAAGGCGTGGACGGCAGGCCAGACCAGTACGCCTGCTCAGGGGTCGTCACCGGCACGCACTGGATCCTCACCGCCGCACACTGTTTCAAATTCGCTCCGTACTACGAGTTCTTCGTACGGGTGGGCTCCACCACGCTGGGTGCGGGCAACAGGCACAACGTTGTCTCAGTTAAGTTCCGTCATGACCTGGCGGTTCTGGAGACTGCGCCGACGGAAGGGCACTTGAATACCCAAGGACACCCCTACGCGAAGCTGGCGCCGAACAAGAAGGTGAGGTTCAAAAGCCAACTTGAGTCCTACGGCTGGGGTAAGACCTGCGCGTCCTGCACCGCTTCCCCCGTCCTCAAGGGCGCGTACACCAAGGTGACCGACAACGAAGAAGGACTCAAGGACAGCGCGGGCGGTCCCGCTTACAAGATCCGAGCGCTCAAGGCCAGGCTGCGGGAGGGGGACTCCGGCGGGCCGTCCGGGTACTGGGGCAGCCCTCGGGTCCGAGTGGTCACGGGTGTCCTCTCGCAGAGCGTTACTGACTCGAACCGCCCGGCCGACGCGTACATATCCCCGACATACGACAACCCGCTGTGCGGGTCCCAGCGCAACTGTGTGCACGACTGGCTGCAGCAGGAAGCCCGCATGAAGGTGTACGAGCCCCATGACGAGTTGAAGCGGGCCATTCGCGTCATGGCACTGGGGTCCTCGAGCACCTGGGGTGAAGGCAGCTCCGACGGCAATGGCTACCGGGACACTGTCGACCGGGGACTGCAACAGATCGCCGACCGCAATGCGGGGAAGACCGGCGAGCACAGGGTCTCGCCGTCCCTCGCCGAGGCGGGGACCCAGGACGACAAGGACGCCACACCCGAAGTGGACTGGGTGGGGTCGGTCCGGGTGGGGACGATGCCTGACCGGGAGACCGAGGGCTGGCGTGGTTACCGGATCAACGAGATCGCCGGCAAGGCGAGCTGCTCCGTCCCGCTCTACCTCCCCAATGTCGTCACCGTCCTCGCGGGCGGGAACGACGCCATCCAGGACTACCAGATGGACGGCGCCATCAACCGGCTGGAAGCGCTCATCGATCAGGTCACCACCGACGTCCCGGGCGCCACCGTGCTGGTGGCGGGACTACAGCCCTTCCACGATCCCGCCAGGAACGCCCGCGGCGAGAAGTTCACCGCCCAGATCCCGGCGCTGGTGGACCGGTTCGTACAGCGTGGCCTGTCCGTGGTCTACACCGACATCTCCCACCTGGAACCTTCCGACATCCACACCTCCGACGGCATTCACCCCACCGACGAGGGCTACGACAAGATCGGCGCGGCGTTTGTGAAGGCCGCCAACAAGGCCAACGATCAGGGGTGGATCCTGGAACCGTTGGAACAGGACGGCGAAGCGGTGTCCGACGCCTGCCCGACGCGAGACGACGGTCCCGGCGGCACCGGAGGTACTGGTGACAACGGCGGCAGCAAGCTGGGGCCGGGCTGGAAGGACCACGGTGTCATCCAGTCCCAGCAGTTCCCCTCTACCAACCGGTTCTGGATGGTGGATATCAACAAGGACCGCAAGGCCGAGTTCGTGACGGTCGATCAGCACCAGAACTTCCGTTTCTGGTGGAACGGCGGCCCCTCCGGCAAGGGCTGGGTGCCCTTCGTCGAAGGCAAGAATTCCTACAAGCCCCCCACTGGAGTGGTGGGTAACCAGTTGCGCTTCGCCGACCTGGACGGTGACGACTTCCCCGACTGTGTGTCGGTCGACCTGACAGGCAGGTTGCAGGTTTATACCTGGAAGGCCGACAACCCAGTCGGTGCGCGGATGTGCGCGAACAAGTACGAAGGGGTGGCCAGTGTCTTCGACAAGGGATCGGCCGGTAAGTCCCTGACGATCGACCCTGCCACCAAAATCCGGTTCGCCGACGTCACAGGAGGAGGCCGGGACGACTACCTGCTGATCGAGCCGGACGGCACGACCACCGCCTGGTACAACCGTGACTTCCGGAACGGCGACGGCCGCACGTGGTTGGACTGGACCTCCCCCCAGAACATCAGCGGCGCCCTGCAGAACCCCCGGGAGATCAGATACGCCGACATCAACGGGGACAAGCGCGACGACCGGATCCTGATCACCGCCAACGGCGGCGCCAGGGCCTGGATCAACGAAGGGCCAAGGGGCTCGGGCGGAACGTACCGGGACATCGGCAAGATCGCTGGTGACACTGGCCTTCCTCCGAAGGATATCCAGTTCGCCGACGTCGACGGAGACGGCAAGGACGACTTCGTGAGGATCGGCTGGACCGGCGTCACCCACGCCTGGCTCAATGCTCTCCCCGCGAACTACTTCACCACCTTCCACCCGTGACGCAGGGCTGACTGGCTGTCCCCCTCCCCCATCCGTGCGGGTGATCGGCCGGCTGCTCGGGTCCACCGGGACGCCTGAGCTGCAGACGTCGAAGGCGGTGGACGCCCGGCTCATCGATGAACTGGTGGGCCGGGCCCAGGCCGAGGGGCTGCATCTGACGCGAGAGCGGGCCGATGCAGCATCTGACCAAGCGGCTGCCCGAGTCCGCGATCGAGGGCTCTCCCGTGCCGCGGCCGGCAAGCGGACGTACACGGCGGTGGCCGCGGAGCTCGGCATCACGGCAAGTCGCTGTGGACGTGGGTCCGAAGGACGGGCCCTGGCCGTGCCCGGACGCCGTGAAGCGGGTGGGGGGCGAGGGCCAGGAGCCGGCGCGGCCGCGGGACGGAGAGCGCCCTGCTCGAGGCCGAGAATCCGGGGCGCCTCCTCCGCGCGGCCCGGGCCGGGCCGCGCCCGGTGAGGCTGTGGGCAGTCAGTCCTCCGCCGCCCTCGCCTGGCCCGGCCGGCTCATGGACGGACCGGTGCCGTTCTGCGGGCCGTCACAATGTCGCCCCATCGTTCGGCGAAGGAGCCCCACAGCGCGCGCAACCTTTCCTCCTCGCCTGCCACATGGGCGACCACCGAGGACGGGTCGAGGCCGAGTGCTCTCAGCGGGCCCACGTCGGAGGTACCCCAGCCCGCGATGTCGTCGGCCAGCACCTCGGGGTGGAACTGGACACCCCATACGGAGGTTCCCATGCGGTAGGCCTGGTGCGCGCAGCGTGCGCTGGTGAGAAGGGGGACGGCGCCCTCGGGCAGGACCGCGGTCTCCTCCCAGTGCCACTGCACGGCGCACGGGGGCGTGTCCAACCGCGTGAGAGGGGCGAAGAGTTCGTCCCTCGACGCGGGCAGCAGAGGAGTCAGCTCGCACAGGCCCACCTCCGGCCGCTCGGAGTACCGGACCGTGCCTCCGCAGGCCACCGTGAGCAGTTCCATGCCGAGGCAGATGCCCAGGGTCGGCATGTCCCGGGCGACGGCCTGGCGCAGCAGGTCGCCGGCCGCGGACAGCCAAGGGGCCTGTTCCTCGTCGTAGGGGCCCATGGAACCGCCGAGGACCAGGAGTCCGTCGTAGTCGTCCGGCGTCAGGGGAAGCAGGTCACCCGCCCAGGGGCGGCGTATGACGAGGTCCAGTCCCCGCGCGGTGAGGCGTTCGCCGACCTGGGCCGGGCCCGTACCGTTCTCGTGCTCCACGACGAGCACCCGGGGCGCGCTCACAGCCGCCCGGCCTCGACGATGCGGCGCAGGAAGGCGCGGGTGCGTTCCTCCTGCGGGTCGCCGAAGATCTGCTCGGGCGGGCCTTCCTCCAGCAGGACGCCTTGATGCAGGAAGCACACTTTGTGCGACACCTCCCGGGCGAAGCCCATTTCGTGGGTGGCCAGCAGCATGGTCATGCCGCTGTCGGCGAGTTCGCGGACGATGTCGAGGACCTCGGCGACCAGTTCGGGGTCGAGAGCCGAGGTGATCTCGTCGAGGAGCAGGGCACGCGGCTGGGTGGCCAGTGCGCGGACGATGGCCACCCTCTGCTGCTGTCCCCCGGAGAGCTGGTCGGGCATGCGCTCGGCCTTGTCGGCGAGGCCGACGCGGGCGAGGAGCGTGCGGGCCCGTTCCTCCGCCTCGGCTCGGGGTACTCCGGCCACCCGCATCGGGGCGAGCGCGACATTGCGTACGACGTTCATGTGCGGGAAGAGGTTGAAGTGCTGGAACACCATGCCGACGTCGCGGCGCAGCCGGTTCACGTCGGTGCCGCGGCCCGACGCGGTCTCGCCGCCGACCCGTATCTCGCCGGCGCTGATGTCCTCCAGCCCGTTGACGCACCGCAGCAGTGTCGACTTGCCGCTGCCGGAGGCACCGATCAGAGTCACCACCTGGTGCTGTTCGACGTCCAGGTCGATGCCGCGCAGGACCGGGGTGGTGCCGTAGCTCTTGTGTACGGCGTCGATTTCGATGAAGGGCATGTCAGGCTCCCTTGCCGCGGCGCTGTTCCCGGGCGATGAGCCGGTCGACGAACCGGGCCTGGGGGATCGTGATGAGGATGAAGAGGGCCGCGACCACGGTGACCGAGGAGAGGTTGAAGTGGTTCGACGCGAAGATCTTCGACTGGTTGAAGGCGTCGATGGTGCCGATGATGTTCACCAGGGCGGTGTCCTTCTGCAGACTGATGAAGTCGTTGAGCAGGGGCGGGACGACGCGGCGGGTGGCCTGGGGCAGTACGACGTGGCGCATGGTGGCGCTCTGCGAGAGGCCCAGGGAGCGGGCCGCCGCGGTCTGGCCTGGGGCGATGGACTCGATGCCGGCCCGGAACACCTCGGCGACGTACGCGCCGTAGGTGAGGGTGAGAGCGAGGATCGCGAACCAGACCGGGCTGAGTGAACTGAGGAGCGGCACTTCGGCGAGCGGCAGCCCGAAGCCGATCAGGTAGATGATGATGATCGCCGGGATGGCGCGGAAGCCGTCGATGTAAGTGGTCGCGAGCAGCCGCAGCGGGCGGCCGGCCCGGCCCGGCGCCATCCGGGCCAACGCGAGCGTCAGTCCCCAGGCGAGGATCAGGATCTGGGCGACGACGGCGATGAAGAGATTGGTGCCGAAGGCGGACACGATCTCCCGGAAGCTCAGTTCGATGACCGAGCCGTCGAAGAAGGTGCGCTGGACCGCGCGGTCGTTGGTGGTCAGGAACCAGACGGCACCGAGCAGCACCAGCGCGGCCAGACACCAGCCGAGGGTGGTCCAGGCGTCCTCTCGGGCTTCGGAGGCGGCCCGGCGGGCGTCGGCGGGCCGCTGTTCCTTCCAGGCCGCGGTGGCGGTACGGGCCGAGCTCACCGCTCGCGCCGCGGGCCGGAGCAGGGTGAGCAGCGCGGCGGTCACCACGGCGGCGCCGGTGACCGCCGCCGCGGTGGGCAGCACCCGTCCGGCGGCCGCGGCGGTGACGCCGGTCAGCACCACGGTGATCAGGACGCCCGCCAGCGCGACGGCGGCGAGCGGCAGGGCCGGCGGGGGCGGTGTGCTCTTCGCCGGTTCCTTCTGCCCGGTGGTCAACGGGCTTGCGGTCAGCGTCACTTGGCGCTCCAGAGCGGGATGGCCTCGGGGTCGCCGCCGAAGGCCTTGGTGAGGTAGGTGGAGGCGAGGCCGGCGAGGGTGCCGTCCTTCTTCATCTCCTCGATGGCTCCGTCCAGGGCGGCGGCGTTCTCGCTGCCCTTGGGGTAGAGGGCTCCGTAGGACTCGCCGGTGTCGTACTGGCCGATCACCTCGAGCTTGCCCTTGGACTCCTTGGCCTTGCCGAGCATGATCGCGACGTCGGTGAGGGCGGCGTCGATCTGGCCGGCCTGGACGGCGGCCTGCAGCTCGACGTCACCGGCGAACACCTTCGGCGCCTTCTCCGGACGCAGCTTGTCGCGGACGAAGTCGGCCCCCGTGGTGCCCTGTTTCACGCCGAGTTGGAGGCCGGTGATGGTGTCCTGGGTGGCCTTGGAGCCGGACTTCACCAGGACGCCGATGTTGGAGGCGAAGTAAGGGGCGGAGAAGTCGACGACCTTGCGGCGTTCGTCGGTGATGGATATCTCCGCGAGGGCCAGGTCGAAATCGTTGCTCTTGCCGGCGACCAGCGCGTCGAAGGACACGTTGCGCACGGTGAGCTTGGGCAGACCGGCCCGGTAGGCGAGGGTCGCGGCCATGCAGTACTCGTAGCCGTTGTCGATCTGGCGGACGGTGTCGCCGTTCCACCAGCCGGGACTGGGCAGGTCACCGACGACGGTGAGGGTGTCCTTCTCGACGGTCTTCAGGTCGATCGAGCCGCGCTCGCCGGTCACCTCGCACTCGCCGTAGGTGCGCTTCCCCTTGGAGTCGGTGGTGTGGGACGTGGAGTCTCCGCCGGCGGACGCGGAGCCGCCGCAGGCGGTGAGGGCCGCCAGCAGCACGGCGCTGAGTGCGGGGACGGCGAGGGTACGGAGGGTGCGCATGGCGCTCCTAGGGACGTGGCCGGAAACCATTGGTGCGCTACAGTGCCCAAAACGTTTTGGGTCCGTCAATAGCCCGAGCACAGGGAGACCAAAACGTTTTGGGCACAGCGGGTCGGGCACGATGTCCGACGGACCGCGCGGGAGCGTGGCACCGGGGCCGCTCCGGCCGCCGACAAGGGGAGGGCGACACAGGCATGTCCAGCCGTGAGGACGCGACACGAACGACCGGCCGCGCACCGGCATCCGCCAGGGGGGCGGGGCGGCGCGTCGGCATCCGCGACGTGGCGGAGGCGACCGGCCTGTCCATCACGACCGTGTCGCACGCCCTGCGCGGCAAGGGCCAGATCGCCCCGGCCACCCGCGAACGGGTGCGCCGCGCCGCGGCCGAACTCGGCTACCGGCCCGACCCCGTCGCCCGGGGCCTGGTCTCCGGTCGGACCGGCATCCTGGGCCTTGTCGTCGGCCACATGGCGGACCTCCCCTGGGCCAGCACCTACCGGCCCTACTACGCAGCCTTCTCGGCGGGCGCCACCATGGCGGCCGTGGAGCGCGACTACGCGCTCGTCGCCGTCCCCGGCGACCCGGCCTCGGGACTGTGGGCACGCGTCCCCATGGACGGGATGATCATCGTCGACCCCGTACGTGAGGATCCGCTGCTCGCCGACTGCGCCCGGCGCGGCATGCCCGTGGTCACGGACGGCCGCCCCATCGACCCGGGGTACGAGGACGTCCCCACGGTGGAGAGCGACCTGGAGCACGGCATGGCGGCGATTCTCGGCCACCTACGGGAGGCCGGCGCCGCCCGGGTCGGCCTGCTCTCCGGCCCCGAACCCGACGCGTACACCCAGGACTGTGAGCGTCTCTACCGCCAGTGGTGCGCCACGGCCGGCCAGGCCCCCCTCGTCGAGACCCCCGCCGTCACGGAGGACCCCGTCGAAGCGGCTCTGCGCATGCTGTCCGCCCCGGACCGGCCCGACGCCGTGCACGGACTCAACGAGACCTACGGGCAAGCCCTCATCGTCGCGGCCCGGCGACTGGGCCTCACCGTCCCCGGCGACCTCATGATCAGCGTGATGCGGGCGAGCGACCAGGCGGCCGGGACCACCGACTGGGAGGTCCCCCTGACCGCGCTCAGCCTCGACGCCCGCCGCCTGGGCGCCGAATGCGTAGCGGCGCTCATCGACGTTCTCGACGGCAAGGACCCGGGCAACTCGGTCGTCCCGTGCACCGTGCTCGTACGCGGTTCCACACGCCGTGCCGAGCCGAGCACCAGGTGAGCGCGTCCCGAGCGCTCTCACCCAGGGGCATCGTCTCCTTGGTGCCGTTGCGGTGACGCGACCGGTCACAGGGCGAGTTCCCCACCTGAACCGGCTGCGCGCGACCTGAACAAGAGTCGATCACTGCAGTCGGACCTGGGCCGCCCCGCCCAGGTCGATGCCGCGCACACGAGCGGCCGTCGACGACCTGATGCGGCCGCTCCTCGCCCGAGCAGGATGCCAGACGCGCCGGCACATACCTCCGTCGGCTCATAGCCGCTGTCGGAGGGATACCGATCACACCTCTGTGCCGCGTTCGGCCATTGCGCTGAAGGCGAGTACGTGATGGCTGCTGGAAGACCATGAAAGGCTCGGATATCCGCAGCCAGGCCACTTCCCAGGCATGAGCGCGGGCCGGGCGCAGGCGGTCCGGTAGACGTTCGTCGACGGCGGCCGGCAGCCGCCAGGCAGTCGGTGTCGCTGCTGCAGTCGTCGCCGTGGTCGTGCTCGACGCGAACCGGCGCCCTGGTCGCGCAGGACAGTCCGGTCCGCGATCGCTTCGCCGCCGTCCGCCACCGTCACCGCGAGGTCGGCGGCGATCCGGCACGGGACACGACCCGCGCCGCGTGGCCGGAGCAGTTGCGACACGGTGGAGTACGCGCTGGTCAGTCCGGTGGCATCGGGCGTGACCGGCGGACTTCTGCAACCGGCGGTGATCGCCCGGCAGCGGTCAGGTGGCCCCGCGGTATGACGCACTGCCCGCTCCGTCCCGGGCACCCGTATGTCGTTTGTGCCGGCCGCCAGGTCGCTGACACCGGCGCGGCCGCGGGCGAGGCGGTCGGTCGTGCGGTGCGGGAGGGCCGGGCAAGGAAGCGGCAGCGTTTACCCAATGACCGTTGGGCAGTATGGGACCGGTCAGTGCTGTCTCCGGAAGGTCGGCTCGACAGCCTGGATCGTCGGCACGTGCACAACCTCGACTGTCAGTGGGGCGTGTGAGGCTGTCCGAGACCTACCGTGTCAACTATCGGAGTTGAGTATGACGACCCCTTCGACCATGACGGTCGCGGAATGGCGTGCGTTCCTCACCGACTACAACGCCAGGCACATCAACTCGGACGAGATCCGTGAGGCCATCGAGGAGGGTCGGCAGGTCATCAGTGAGGAGCGGCTGGAGGCCGGGTGGGCCGGTGCCGAACCGGCTGGCGAGGAAGCGATCGTGGCCGCCGAGGAGCGGCTCGGGGTGAGGCTTCCTCCCTCGTACCGCAACTTCCTCCGGGTCAGCGACGGCTGGGAGAACATCGGGTTCGTCGACCTTTTCCAGGTCGGGGACATCGGCTGGTTCACCGACCTGTGTGCCGACCTCATGGAAGCATGGTCGGAGCTGGAAGTCTTCGGGGAGTATTTCCCCATGCTCAAGCGCTCCCTGCTGATCGGCGACGACGACGGCGGTAGTGGCTGCTACTGGCTGCTGCACGCCGACAGCATCGGGGAGAACGGCGAGTGGACCGCGTACGAGTGGTGGCCCGGCGACGGCGACGACCCCGAGCCTTACAGCGACTTCACCGCCATGGCGCGGGAAGCAGTACGGGACTGATGAAGATCTTGGTGAGGGGCTGTCCGGCCGGAGGCCGGGCAGCCCCTCCGGTCATTCGGTGGCCATGCCGAGGTGCCAGGTGTTGTTGTGGGTGAGGTCGAGGTTGATCAGGCGGCGGAGATTGAGGGCGGCGGCCCGGTTGTGGAGCCAGGTGTGGTTCGGGCGGGTGCCGCGCTAACGCACGCGCCGGTTCCGGTGGACGAGCCAGGCGACAGCCCGTTCAACCGGTGGCCGTCGGCCCCTCCCACATCAGCAACGCTGCCGTGCTCGTCGCTCCATCTTCCCTCCTGTCCGTACCCCCGGGCACGTCACCCCGCTTGTTCACCGGTGTGGTCAGGGAGGTGCCGGCGGATGGGCTGCTCCAGGCGCTTGCGCGGGTGCCCGACCCGCGTGATCCGGGTGTCCGATGCCGACTGGCCACGCTGCTTGCGATCGGGGTGTGCGCGATGACGGCAGCCCACCTACGCGGCTCGATGCGTCTCCACGTCCTGTCCGATGATGACCGATCGGACAAACACACCGATCAACGGAATCCCTGCCCGAAGGCGCCGAGGGCCACTCTCACCGTCAGCCGGAGGCAGCCTTCCCCCGCGTCAAGGGCTCGGCCCTCAGCCGCCGTTCCGCTGACCCTGGCCCTCGACGCCCGGCCGGATGGCAGACCACATCATCATCACGTCGCACCAGGCCATGACCTGATCAGGTGGGGCGCCGTCCATGGGGGCCCACACCTCACGGTGGCTGCCGGGGCCCCCTTTGCCGTTATGTGCCTTCTCGCACGGGAACCGTTGCCACTGACACCGGAGGCTGGCACGTTTCCGCCCAGCGTCGGTTCGGCCCTGCGCCCCGACGTCGGTCTGCGGAGAAGGACGGACTCATGCGAAGACTGGGACCGCTTGGCGTAATTGTCATGTCCATAGCAATCATGCCGGGCCCGGCACCGTACGCGGCGCAGGCAGCGCCCGGCGGCCGGGGCGGCGAGATGCTCACGCACCTGGCAGCCGGACGGGACGGTGAGAGGCTGATCCGCGTCGGTACCACCGCGGGTCCGCGTGGGCTGACCTACCACGCCTACCAGCGGACCTATCGGGAATTACCCGTGGTGGGCGGCGACTTCGTGGCCGTCACCGACGCCTCCGGCAACCTGATGGGCACCCCCCTGCACGGCAGACCACCCATCGACGTCGACGTCACTCCGTACCTCACACCCCGCCGGGCGGCGGCCGCCGCCCGCACGCGCATGCCGGGTGCCGGCAGCGACGCGGTCAACGCCTACTGGAACGGCCACACAGTCAACATCGGCCACACGAAGGACGATCAGCGACAGCTCGCCGAACTCGACGTCGTGGCACATGAGTTCGGACATTACGTCTTCCAGTACACCCCGGGAGGCTTCGACGGCTACACGGAGACGTACGCGTTGAACGAGGCCACGGGCGACAACTTCGGCGCTCTCACCGAGCACTACGCGAACCACCCCTCCGACGAGCCGGACTACGTGTACGCGGAGGAGGCGGACGCCCTGGGACGCGGCCCGGAGCGCATCATGTACGACCCCTCGGCGGGGCCCCGTGACGAGCCGAACTGCTGGTCGCCGAAGATCCCCGACACCGAGGTGCACGACGCCGCGGGACCCGCCAACCGCTGGTTCTACCTGGTCGCCGAGGGATCGGACCCCGGTGGCGACAAGCCGTCCAGCCCCATCTGCGCCGGTGGACCGGCCAGCGTGACGGGCCTGGGTATCCGCACCGCGGGCCGGATCTCGATGACCGCGCTGCTGCAGAAGACGTCCTTCTGGGAGTACGCCGACGCCCGCGTGGCGACCCTGAACGCCGTGACGCAGCTGTACCCCGGTGACTGCGCCCATTTCGACACGGTCAGGGCCGCCTGGTACGCCGTGTCGGTGCCCGCACAGGCTGCCGAGCCCGGCCGCCCCGGCACCTGCGGGGAGCCGGCGGGCTCCTTTTCCCTGGATGTGGTGCCGGGGACGGCCGAGAACGATGCGTGCGGCACGACGAGCAGCACCGTCGTCACGCACACGACGGCGGGAGACCCGCAGACCGTCGGCCTCGCAGCGTCCGGCCTCCCGGTCGGCGTCACGGCGGCGTTCAATCCTCCGTCGGTCGTCTCGGGCAACTCGTCCGTACTGACGGTGTCCACCGCGAAGAGCACGCCCGCGGGGACTCACCGGATCACCGTGACCGACACCGGCTCCGCCGGCAGCCGCACCACCACATCCGACCTGACGGCCCGGCAGTCGGCACCGGACCCCTGCCCTCGGCACGAGACCATCCGCACCGGCACCCTTCCCGCCGGCTTCACCCAGTGCCAACCGCACGGCGGCTTCTTCCGCACAACCGTCTCCGGCACGCACCGGGCCTGCCTGGACAGACCCGACGACACGGACTTCGCCCTCGCCCTGCAGAGGTGGAGCGGCCGGTCGTGGACCGTGGTGGCCGAGGCCACGGGAGCGGACACCACACTCACCCACTCCGATCAGGCCGGCCACTACCGCCACCGGACCCAGGCACGGTCGGACGGCGGCGACTACAGCCTCGGCTACGGCAGTCCGTGACAGGCAACCGACGAACAGGACCCTCCCCCAGCACCGTCTTCGAAAGGACATCCCCCATGAGACAACGCCTCGTCGCGCTGGCCGGCACCCTGGCCCTGGCGCTGGGCACCCTGACCGCCGCCTCCGGTACCGCCCTCGCGGGCACCGACGCGCCATCGACCGCACCGCACACCCGCACTCCGCCCGGCACGACGGCCGCGGGGGCGAACAGCCAGGCTCCGGAGATCCCGGCCGAGAACATCATGGAGCACCTGAGTGCCTTTCAGCGGATCGCCGACGCCAACGGCGGCAACCGCGCCCACGGCCGGCCCGGTTTCAAGGCCTCCGCCGACTACGTCAAGGAGAAGCTCGACGCGGCCGGGTTCACCACCTCGCTCCAGTCCTTCACCTACCGCGGGGCCACCGGCTGGAACGTCGTCGCGGAATGGCCGCACGGCGACCCGGACGACGTGGTGTTCGCCGGCGCCCATCTGGACGGGGTGACGGCCGGTCCGGGGATCAACGACAACGGCTCGGGCTCAGCAGCCGTCCTGGAGACCGCACTCGCGGTGTCCCGGGCCGGTCTGCGGCCCGACAAGCGGCTGCGATTCGGCTGGTGGGGTGCGGAGGAACTGGGCCTGATCGGCTCCCGCCACTACGCCGACGGACTGGGCGCGGCCGAACGCGACAAGATCGACATCTACCTCAACTTCGACATGGTCGGCCAGAAGAGCACCACGAGGTGGGGTGTCTACAGCCACACGCCGGCCGTGAGCACGGTCTTCAAGGAGTACTTCGCCGGCCGCGACATCGGAACGTACGACATCAGATGGGACGGAAGTTCCGACCACTCCTCCTTCACCCGCCACGGCGTTCCGGTCGGCGGCATCGGATCCTCCGACGACCCGTGCTACCACTCCGCGTGCGACACCATAGACAACGTCGGCCCACGGGCCATGGGCATCGCCACCAACGCCATCGCGCACACGGTCTGGGAACTGGCCGGTGAGGGCGACGCCCCGGCGCGGGACTTCTCCGTGGAGGCGGACCCGCGGGCAGGGTCCACCGACCCGGGCGGCCGGACCACCGCCACCGTCAGGACCACGACCACCGCAGGTGATCCCCAGCAGGCCGGGCTGACCGCCACCGGCCTGCCCACCGGCACCACCGCGGCATTCAGCCCGGACACCGTCACCACAGGCCAGAACAGCACCCTCACCGTCGCGACCACGGCCGCGACCCCGCCCGGCACCTACCCGATCACCCTCACCGCCACCGGGTCGCACACCACCCGCAGCACCACCTACACGCTCACCGTCAACGGCGGCACACCCGGCGCCTGCGCGGACGCCGAGACCGTCAAGGGCGGCACGCTGACAAGTGGTTCGAGCGCCTACCAGCCGGACGGGTCCTACTTCCGCACCACGGTCACCGGCACCCACGAGGCCTGCCTCGACGGACCCGACAACACCGACTACGACCTCTACCTGCAGAAGTGGAGCGGCTCGGGCTGGACCACCGTCGCAGGCGGAACCACACCCCAGGCCGACGAGACCCTCACCTACACAGGAAGCGCGGGCTACTACCGCTACCGCATCCACGCCTACAGCGGCAACGGCACCTACACCCTCGGCTACAACGCCCCCTGACCGGCTGCCCCTCGATTCCCCTCCCCTGGCCGCGGCGGCCCTCCGCATCAGGAGGGCACAGCCCGGCGTCATCAGAACGTCAGAAAGGAAGTTCCCCATGTCCGAATACTCCAGACGCCGCCGGTACGGCGCCGTCACCGCCCTCGCGGCCTTACTGGTGCTCGCACCGACACCGGCCGGCGCAGCCGTCTCGCCCGAACCGGCGGCGCCGACAGGCCGCATCACCGGTACCGCCGGCCCGACCGCGATTTCGGGCTCCTACGTCGTCGTCTTCCGCGACGGCGCAGTCACAGCCTCGGGCACCGCGGACCGTGCGCTGCGCCTGGCCACCGAATACGGCGGCACGGTGACGAACACCTACCGCACCGCCCTGCGCGGGTTCAGCGTGCGCATGTCGGAGACGGAGGCCCGCCGCCTGGCCGCCGATCCGGCGGTCGCCTACGTGGAGCGGGACCGCAGGGCGAGCATCTCCGGCACCCAGTCCCCGACGCCGTCCTGGGGCCTGGACCGCGTCGACCAGCGTGCCCTTCCGCTGGACGACTCGTACACGTACCCCAACTCCGGTGACGGAGTACGGGCGTACATCCTCGACACCGGGGTGCGTGCGAGCCACACGGACTTCGGGGGCAGAGTCGTACCCGGCAGAGACATCGTCGACGACGACGACGATCCCAGCGACTGCCACGGACACGGCACACACGTGGCCGGGACGGTCGCCGGAAGGGCCCATGGCCTCGCCAAGAACGCCACCGTCGTCGGTGTGCGCATCATGAACTGCGCCGGTTCAGGGGCATGGAGTGATGTGATCGCGGGCATCGACTGGGTCGCCTCCGACCACGACCCGGGCGAGCCTGCCGTAGCGAACATGAGCATCGGCGGCGCCACGATGCAGTCGGTGAACGACGCCGTCACCAGGGCGATCGCGGACGGCGTGACCTTCGTGGTGGCAGCGGGCAACGAGAACACCGACGCCTGCCGTACGTCACCGGCCAGTACGCCGGCGGCCATCACCGTGGGTGCCACGGACCGCACCGACAGGCGCGCCTACTTCTCCAACTACGGCACGTGCCTGGACATCTTCGCGCCCGGGGTGGACATCACCTCCGCCTGGCACACGAGCGACACCGCGACGAAGAGCAACAGCGGTACCTCCATGGCGGCGCCGCACGCGGCGGGGGTGGCCGCTCTGGTGACGGCCGCCAACCCTGCGTACACCCCGCAGCAGGTGCGTGACGCGATGGTCGCCGACGCGACCGACGGAGTCGTGACCGACCCCAAATCCGGCTCACCGAACAAGCTGTTGCACGTGAGCAACGAGGCACCGGCAGAGGACGACTTCTCCGTGTCGCTCTCGCCGAAGGCCGGAGCCACCGATCCGGGTGGATCGGTGAAGGCCACGCTGGCCACCTCCCTCGTGAAGGGCGACCCGGGAAACATCGCCCTCAAGGCGACGGGCCTTCCGGCCGGGGTGACCGCGACGTTCACCCCCGAGACGGTGACGGCGGGTGAGTCCTCCGCTCTCACTCTCGCCACCACCGCCGACACTCTCCCCGGCACCTACCCGGTCACCGTCTCCGCCACCGGCACCAACGGGGACGTCACCCGTACCGCGGTCTTCACGCTGACCGTCAACGGCACCGCTCCGGGCAAGTGCGAGGACGCCGAGACCGTCAGGACCGGCACGCTGACGACCGGTTCCAGTGCCTACCAGCCGGACGGCGCCTACTTCCGCACGACCGTCACCGGCACCCACGAGGCCTGCCTCGACGGACCCGACAACACCGACTACGACCTCTACCTGCAGAAGTGGAGCGGCTCGGGCTGGACCACCGTCGCAGGCGGAACCACACCCCAGGCCGACGAGACCCTCACCTACACAGGAAGCGCGGGCTACTACCGCTACCGCATCCACGCCTACAGCGGCAACGGCACCTACACCCTCGGCTACAACGCCCCCTGAGTGCCCCGCTCCCGGCCTGTTCCGAGCTGCCGTGGGCGGTGTGCCGCAGCTGCCTCCCCGGCACGGCACAGCCCCGCCCCGGCCGGCCGGTCCAGGTGAGCCGGCCGGCCGGGTGAGTGGCCCATGACGGGTGCTCACCTCATGCGGGCGGGGCCGTCGCGGCTCTCGTGGGGCACGGCCCCGCCCGCTCTCCTCACCCACCCCACTTCGCAGGAGGAACGGATGCGATGGCGCATCGCACTACTGTCCACACTCGTCCTGGGGGCGACCGCCCTCGTCGGTCCCGTCGGCTCGGCAGCCGCCGGTCCCGCACCGGACCCCGCGGCAGCCGCCCAGGAACAGTCGGTCCAGTACCGTGTCTCGGGGGCCAAGACGCGTGCGGACCGGACCAGGATCGCCGCCACCGGCGCGGCGGTCGACTTCGTCGAGCACGGAACGATCTACGTCACCGCGACCGGCGCCGAGGTCCAAAGCATCCGCCGCCTGGGGTTCACGGTTGAGCGCGTGCCACCGGCTCCGTCGGACAAATCAACCGGCGGGGCGGCGGGTTTCCCGCCGGCCGACGCCGGATACCACGACTACGCGGAGACCGTGGCCGAGCTCGACCGTATCGCCGACGCGTACCCGGGCCTCGCGCGGAAGTCGGTGGTCGGCAAGTCCCACGAGGGCCGCGACATCGTCGCTCTGAAGATCTCCGACAACGTGGGCACCGACGAGGACGAACCCGAGGTGCTGTTCAACGCCAACATCCATGCCAGGGAACACCTCACCACCGAACAGGCCCTCTACCTGGCCGACCTGTTCACCTCGCGGCACGGCAGCGACACCCGGGTCACGAACGTAGTCGACTCACGGGAGATCTGGATCATCCCGATGCTGAACCCCGACGGCAGCGAGTACGACCACGCCACGGGCTCCTATCGGTCGTGGCGCAAGAACCGGCAGCCCAACGCCGGCACGACGAGCGTGGGCACGGACCTGAACCGGAACTTCGGCTACAAGTGGGGGTGCTGCAACGGATCCAGCGGTTCCCCCTCCAGCGACACCTACCGCGGCTCCGCCCCCTTCTCGGGCACCGAGACCCGGGTCTTGCGCGACTTCGTCCTGTCCCGGCGGGTCGGCGGCGAACAGCAGATCAAGGCCCATATCGACCTCCATTCGTACTCGGAGCTCATCCTCTGGCCGTTCGGCTACACCTACTCCGACACGGACACCGGGCTGACCGCCGACCAGGAGGCCACGTTCCGCACCATCGGGCAGCAGATGGCCGCCACCAACGGGTACACGCCGCAGCAGAGCAGCGACCTGTACATCACCGACGGTGACTCCATCGACTGGATGTGGGGCGCCCAGGGCATCTGGTCGTACGTCTTCGAGTTGTACCCGGCCTCCGCCTACCCGGGGTTCTACCCCCCGGACGAAGTCATCCCCGAGCAGACCGCCCGCAACAAGGAGTCGGTGCTCACCCTGGCCGAGTACGCGGACTGCCCCTACCGGGCGATCGGGAAACAGGACAAGTACTGCGCCGACGCTCCGGCGCACGACTTCTCCGTGGTGGCGGAGCCTTCGGCCGGTTCCACCGATCCCGGGGGCCGGACCACGGCCACCGTCAGGACCGCGACCACCGCGGGTGAGCCGCAACAGACAACCTTGACCGCGGCCGGTCTGCCCGCCGGGGCCACCGCGGCCTTCGAGCCCGAGACCCTGACCACGGGTGAGAGCAGCACTCTGACCGTCACCACCACCGCCGGCACTCCGCCCGGCACCTACCCGGTCACCGTGACCGCCACCGGCGAGCACACCACCCGTACCGCCACCTACATGCTGACCGTCAACGGCACCGCTCCGGGCAAGTGCGAGGACGCCGAGACCGTCAGGACCGGCACGCTGACGACCGGTTCCAGTGCCTACCAGCCGGACGGCGCCTACTTCCGCACGACCGTCACCGGCACCCACGAGGCCTGCCTCGACGGACCCGACAACACCGACTACGACCTCTACCTGCAGAAGTGGAGCGGCTCGGGCTGGACCACCGTCGCAGGCGGAACCACACCCCAGGCCGACGAGACCCTCACCTACACAGGAAGCGCGGGCTACTACCGCTACCGCATCCACGCCTACAGCGGCAACGGCACCTACACCCTCGGCTACAACGCCCCCTGACCGGCTGCCCCCGGGTCGCCCCGGGACCGGAAGCGCCCGGCCGGCTCTCCAGCCGGCCGGGCGCCTCGCTTCCGCCTCGGGACGCGCAGCCGGATCGCGCGTCCCCTCGCATCCCCCGTGGTCGCCGGGGAAGAACGCCACGCAGACGGATCCGAAGACTTACGGACACATGCTTGCCCGACTGTCGCACCAGACGGTGTGGACCGGGGTCTGCGGGTGCTCCCGGGACCGCTCACATGCGGAGGCCAGGCGTCCTGCCTGGTCGGTGGTCATCCGGGGGGCGGCCCTCACCCTGGAGCCTGTCGTCCCGCGCCCGGCGGGCATCCTCCGGACCCTTACCGGACACTCGGCGGCGTCCATGCAGGCGGTGTTCAGCCTCGCGCCATCGGACGGCCAGCACGGCTGAGGAACATGCGGGCTGATCGCATTCCGCTATCCGGTCCGTGGAGCCCTGATGAGCACAGAGGGACAGAGAAGTCGTCACCCATTCCCGCACAGGCGCGTAGTGCTGCGTGCCGCGGTTGCCGCACCGGCCGCCGCCGTGGCCGCCGGAATGGACGCCTCCCCCGCCGAGGCGGGCGAGGGCGCCGTGGCGTCCGGCGGCCGGTTCGATGCCGACAGCCCGCGGTTCGTGCTGGCAGTGCTGCCCGACACCCAGTACCTCTTCGACGCCGACAGCGCCGATCCCGCGCCGCTACGGGCGACGTTCCGGCACCTCGTGGCCGAGCGGTCGGCAGCCAACATCGCGTTCATGACGCACCTCGGCGACGTCACCGAGCACGGCACCGCGGACGAGATCGAGCTCGCGGCAGACACCTTCGGCGTCCTGCACGGTCGGGTGCCGTACAGCGTGCTCGCGGGCAACCATGACGTCAGGTCGTCCACCGACGACCAGCGGGGCGGATCGGCCTACCTCTCCGCGTTCGGACCCGACCGCTACCGGTCCATGCCGACGTTCGGCGGTGCGTCGCCCGACGGCTACAACAGCTACCACGTCCTGCGGGCCGGCGGGCGACGATGGATCGTCCTCGCCCTCGACTGGCGGGTCTCCGACAAAGGGCTGGAGTGGGCCCAGGGGGTGCTCGATGCCCACCCCAGCCTGCCTACGGTGCTGACCACGCACGACATCGCCTGGTCCGGTGACGACGGCGAGGCCCGGCTGTCCGGCCACGGGCAGCGCCTGTGGGACGGCCTGATCAAGGGCAACGACCAGATTTTCCTGGCGCTGGGCGGACATTACTGGCCCCCCGGCCGAACGGTGCTGATCAACGATGCCGACAACGATGTCCACATCCACGTCACCAACTACCAGGATCGCTACTACGGCGGTGCCGGAATGATCCGCACCTACGGCTTCGACCTGGTGCGCGGAGTCATCGACGTCGAGACGTTCTCGCCGTGGTTCCTCGCCCGGGACCCCGCCGAGCGCTCCCCGCTGGCCGCCGAGACCGTCGAACTCACCGGCCCCGCAGACCGGTTCACGCTCACCGTCGACTTCGACAGGCGGTTCGCCGGCTTCGCCCCCGTCACACCGCCGAAACCCCGGCCCGCCCGAGCCGTGATGCCCCGCGGCACGCTCGCCTACTGGCGCTTCGACTCCTCCGGAACCGACGCGGCGGGGACCCCCGGCGCCACTGTCGCCGACGGCACCGTCGTCAAGGACCTGACCGGTAACGGCAACGACCTGACGGTGCGCCGGCTGCACTCCAGCGGCCCCGACGTGCTGACCTGGTCGGAGGACCACCACCGCGGGCAGCCCGCGCACGCCAGCCTCCGATTCGACGGTGGCCGAAGCCCCGACCGCGGTGCCGTCCTCACCACCGCCGCGCGTGCGGCCCTCAACAGCGAGAAGTTCCTCCGCGGGTACACCATCGAGACCTTCGTCCGGCTGCCCGAGCCGTTCGAGGGCAACCACGACTGGATGGGCATCCTCAGCTGGGAGGGCCGCAACGGCAACGCGGGCAAAACGACGGGCTGGTCACCTCTGGAACCGACGTGCAGCCTCAACCTCTCCCCCGAACGGTTCCTTCAGTTCGTCGTCTACCCGCACCGGCAGGACGCCGACCCCACGTCGTGGAGCCACTCCGTGCCGGCTGGACGCTGGATGCACATCGCCGTCGTCAACGACGGCCGCCGCACGGTGATGTACGTCGAGGGCTCGAAGATCGCCCGCAACCCGGCGCAGGCGTCGACCGGCATCGCCACCCTCGGCAAGCCCTTCGTCCTGGGCGCCACGCAGTTCGACGAGAGGTTCGGGCAGGGGTTCTACGGCTGGATGGGCGACACCCGGATCGTCGGACGGCCCCTGCCCGTCGAAGAATTCCTCACCCTCTCCGGCTGAGCCCCTCGGCGGAGGCTGCCGATGCGGTCGGCCCGGAACCCTGCCGGCAGGGCGTCCCGCCGGCCACGGCCTGTCCGGTGCGGCCGCCCCAGCGATCTCCTGAGTACCCGGCACCGCGAGCAGGTCGGGCAGGCCGACGCTCTCGGTACCGACCGCCAGGGCACACCGGCCGCTGCCCCGGCGGGCGGATATGCACGCACATCGGTGCCGTCCCACTCGCGGACGGAACACTGAACCGGAGCAGGTTCCGGCTTCGGTATGCGCCGAGGAACCGGAGCAGTCCGACCATGGGCCGGTTCGCCTGCGGCGTCGCCGCCCCGCCCCTCGCCGGGCTCCGGCAACCGACGCTTTGTTCTCCCGGTCCGGCGGGCTCCGTTCACGCCGAGTTCAGCGGGCGGCTCGAGAATCGAGCGCACCCAGCATGATCGCATACTTGAACGAAGGACTTCCGGTGAAGGACAACACCATCCAGGACGAGGCCTCCTCGGCCGTCTCCAGACGTCAGCTGGTCAAGTTCGCCGGTGTGGGGGCGACGTTCGTCGCCGCGAGCCCGCTGGCGGCGGCCACGACCGCGGCCGCCGCGGAGGGCGGCCCTGCACGAGGCGGCGGCTCCCGCAGGAGGGCCTGGCGCGCCGGGGACCACCACGTGCACTCCGAGTACAGCGGCGAGTTCGACACCTCCACCACCCCGCCCACCTTCCACAAGGGCGCGGACGCGGTGTACCCGATCGTCACCAACGCGATCATGGCCAAGCACTTCGGCCTCAGCTGGGCCATGTGCACCGACCACGGCGGTCCCACCCACTCGAAGGTGAACCTGGAGCTGGCCTATCCGGACCTGCTGCGCTCGCGCGTGCTGGTGCCCGAGGTCCTGCAGTTCTGGGGCATGGAGTTCGACGCCCCGGCTCTGGACCACCACACGCTGATGATCCCGCACCACGCGAACGAGGCCCAGCAGCTGTTCGAGCTGGAGAGCCGCTTCGCCAAGTACGACGCGTTCCCCACCGACCCCGGCCGCAACACCGAGGCCAAGATGGTCGAGTTTCTGAAGACCGCGAAGGACATGCGGAACAAACCACTGGTCATTGCCCACCACGCGTCCCGCTCGGCCACCGGTCTCGGTGTCTACGGGCAGGACACCCCGCGCGAGTTCCGCAACGGCAACAACGTGGCGCCGGACGTCTACGTGGGCTTCGAAGGGTCTCCGGGGCACCAGGCCGGCCCGCTCGTCGACCGTGCCCGCGGCGGCTACGGCAACCACCCCACGTACGGCGGCTTCGACCAGATGACCGCACGGGTGGGCGGTCTGTGGGACGCGCTGCTGGGCGAGGGGCGCCGTTGGTGGATCACCGCGACGTCGGACTCGCACGTGCACTGGACGCGGGGCGGTTCCGACTTCTGGCCCGGCGAGTACAGCAAGACCCATGTGTACGCCCGGCAGGACTACGCCGACATCATGGACGGGCTCCGCAACGGCCGGATCTGGGTGGGCACCGGGGACCTGATCACCGGACTCGACCTCACCGTCGCCGGCCGGCACCGCAGTGCGGCCACGGGCGAGACGCTCGTCCTCGGCCGCCGTGACCGCGACCAGGTGGACATCGAGATCAGGTTCCGGCCGCTCAAGGGACGCAACGCCAACGGGGACCACCCGGAGGTCCGCCGCGTCGACCTGATCGTCGGACAGGTCACGGGCCCGGGCTCCGACCTCGACTCCGACACCAACCCCACCACGAAGGTGGTGGCACGGTTCGGCCCAGGCGACTGGCGTCGGCAGGGACACGACCAGGTCATCAGGTACACGCTGCGCGACGTCGGGACGGACCTCTACGTCCGGGTGCGCGGCACCAGCACCGACGAGGCCGAGCCGCTCGCCGACGGCCTGGAGAGCCCCTGGGACGACCTGTGGTTCTACTCCAACCCCGTCTTCGTCGAGGTGCGTTGACACCCCGCATCGGAGCGAGCCGGACCCGGTTTCCCTCCGCGGTCCGGCTCGGTGTTCCACGCGTCCCCTGAGGCCTGTCCGGGCGGTCAGGTGACTGCCAGGGGCTCAGGTCGCCGCTGTGGGCATGGCCCGCGCCGTACGGGGGCTGAAATCCGGCACCACCTGCCGCTCACCGTGACCGGCGGCGCCGCGGCCTCCTCCGCGAGAAATCCGCCCGCCGCGGGACATCGGCTCGCGGAAGACGTCGCGGCGCCCACCGGTGTCCGGTGCGCGCCGCGAGGCGGCCGTCGAGTCGGCCGCGTCTGCCTACCTGACGTAACCGCTCCGGTCCCAGCCGTCCTCGCCCCCCTCCGAGCCGGGTGCCGACGTGGCGGCGTCGTCATAGGACGCACCGATGACTATCTCTCTGACCTCGGTAAGCGTGGTGGCCGAGGCGCCGTTGAGGCAGACACGGACGCTGAAGGGGAACACCGTCTCACCGACGCCGGGCCGGGAGGAAACAAAAGCCGGGCGTGCCCACTCCTGGTCCCCTCCGAGCGCACGACAACGCTCGCCGGGCGCGGGATACGGGCTGGGTTCGACTTCCGTGTCCATGTCGACGATCCCCCGGTCCCGCTCCTCCGAGCGGCTGAAGGAGATCACTGCCTCTCCCTCGGCGAGACGAGGCAGGGACGCGCAGGGGTAGCCGTCCCTGGCCGGCGTGCCGAGGCACGACGGCGTCGCCGTCACGGGCCTGTTGGCGACCAGGACGCCCTCGGTGTCCGGCGGGCCCGCTTGCTCACGCGCGTACCAGCCGTCGGGCACGTCGAGACGGAGCGCACCGCCCGCGAGAGCGATCCGGTGCTCCGAGGGCGGCGCGGCGACCTGACTTCGGAGCGGCTGGACGAGGGGGTTGTGAAACAGGGCGACCGCCGCAGCGCCCACCACCGTCGCCGCCAGTGCTCTGCGTCGTCGACTGCGCGTCCTCACCCGTTTGTGGACCTGGCGCATGCGGTCCGCAGGCGCCGGCAGCACCGGCACAGTTCGTTCCAGCAGCTCTCGCAACTGCCGCTCCCCCGCCTCCTGTTCGTCAGCGTCGCGCACCGTGCTCCCCCTCCTCGAGATGAGTGTGCAAGGCCGGCATGCCACGCAACGCGCGCAGAGCCTTGAGGGACTGGCTCTTGACCGTGCCGGGCCGGCAACCGAGCGTCTCGGCGGTCTCCTCGATGCTCAAGTCCTCGAAGTAGCGCAGGACGACCACCGCGCGCTGCCGGGGCGGCAAGGACCGCACCGCGACGGCGAGCGAATGCTGGAGATCGATCCCCGCGAACACGTCCTCGGTGGCGGACTCGGGTAGCTCCCCGTGCGGAACCTCGCCGCGCCAGCGCCGCCGCCACCAGGACGAGAAGGTGGTGACCAGAGCCTTGCGGGCATAGGCCTCCGGGTTGCCCTCGGCGATCCGGTGCCATGTGGGCCACAGCTTGGCCAGTACCGTTTGCACCAGGTCCTCCGCCAGGTGGGCATCGCCCGTCAGCAGCCACGCCGCGCGCAGCAGCCGCGGGCCGCGTGCCGTGACGAACTGCTCGAAGTCCGACGACGAGCCTTTCACCGACGCCCCTTAACCCTCGCGTCCGGGCTTCTCGGGACGGATTCCCCAAGCGCCTCGTGGCTGCCGCACCGTCCCGAGCCCCGGTCCGCCTGCCCCGGGCATCTCCGCTCGGCGGACGGAGAGGGTGCCGGTCACCTCACCGCTCACGCCGGCAGGCCCGCCTCGGGGCGGGCGATCAGGGACCGCAGCATCGCCACGCCTCGTGAGGCGAGCGAGGAGACGGTCCCCTGGGGGCAGTTCAGATCTTCGGCGACCTGTCTTTCCGGTAGATCACAATAGTGGCGCAGCACTACCGCTGTCCGCTGCTGCGGGGGCAACTGGGCCAGGACGGCGCCCAGCCGGAGACGGTCTTCCACCAGGCCCGCGGAGTCGGCCGTGACGGTGGGCTCCGGCAGCCTCTCCGTGGGCCGTTCGCCCTGCCAGCGTCGTCGGGCCGCTCGTGCGGCCGCACGCGTCAGTATCCGCCGGGCGTATGCCTCGGGTGCTCCGTTCGCGATCCGCGGCCAGACCAGCCACAGCTTGACGAGTGCCTCCTGCACCAGATCCTCGGCCGCGTGACGGTCGCCGCCCGCCAGCGTGTCCGCGTACCCCAGGAGCGCCGGCCGACGGGCCGTCACGAACTCGTCGAACGAGCACTCCGTCGTAGTTCCCGTCCGCATGCGCTGCACCCCTCGTCTGCCGTGCCTCATCTGTTCGGGTGCGCGGCCCCCGGCCGCGCGCCTCACGCCTTGTAACGCGGTGACGAGCGGAGTACGACAGCCCCGGCCGCCACAAACGTGACCGACGTCACACGTGGACCGTGCAGGGAACCGGCACGGCCAGGTCCTTTTTCTTGTGCGGTGGCGATACCGCGCCCACGGCACACTCCGTGGCGGCCCGGCCGGGCCGCCCGTCCCCGTACGGCGCCGAGCCGCCGCACGACGACTTCCTCATCGGACGGACAAGTGATCACCTTGCGTTTGCGCACTACATGGACGGTGCTCGCGGCAATGAGCGTGCTGGCCCTGTCGGCATGCGGCCAGAGCGACTCCGAGGCGTCCTCCCGCGGCGAGGCGGGCACCGCGGCCGGGGACGCCCCGTCGGCCGCGCCGGGCGGCGCGCTCACCGTCCCCGAGGACGCCGACCCGGATACGAAGAGGTACTACCTGACCGAGAACGCGATCGCGGCCTGTATGAAGAAGCGAGGATTCAGCTACACACCGGTCGCCGAGCCCTACACGTCACCGGGGGAGGCGAACTTGGCGATCGACGGCGAGGACTACGCCCTGGCGAAGAAGTACCGGCAGAAGTACGGCTTCGGTCTCTACGCTTCCGCCGTCTACCCCAATGATCCGGCCCTGGCAACCGCGGACGTGAAGCCCGACCCCAACGACACCTACCGCGACTCTCTTCCCGCCGCCCAGCAGAAGGCGTACAAGAAGGCGTTGGGGCAGTTGGAAGGTACCGTCGACTCTGCCACACCTCCGCGTCCCCCCAAGGACGGATGCGTCGCGCAGGCCGAACTGAAGGTGAACGGGCCGGCCAAGTCGAAAGCCGAGCAGGAACGGGAGAACGCGCGACAGGCGGAGCGGGACAAGCAGGCCGGGCAGGCCCTCAACGGCGACCCGCAACTCGTCTCCCTCGCCCAGGAGTACGCCGCCTGCCTGCGCAAGAAGGGCATCACGGTCACCACCACCCAGCCCACCGGCATCGGCGACATGGTGAAGTTCCAGGTGGGCGCCCAGATGCTGTCGGAACCGAGCAAGGAAGAAGCGCTGCCGAAGCTCGCCCGTGAGATCGACCTCGCGCTCAAGGACCTCGAGTGCGGCAAGCAGTTCAGGGCCGCTTACTGGCCCAAGTACAAGAAGAACCCCTACGTCGGGGACAACGGATGAGGCCCCGCGAGAAGCGGCGGAGCAGCCGTACGAGGCGCCTGGGCGTGATCGTCGCCGTGGTCGCCGTCGTCGGGGCGGGCGGCTGGTTCGCCGGCACCCGTATGCAGTCACCCGCCGATGCCGCGGCCTCGCAGCAGCCGCCGAAGGCGGGCGCGGTGACCGTGCCCGTGGAGCACCGTGCACTGACCGCCACCGTGGTGGCCCAGGGCAGCCTGGAGTACGGCTCTCCGCGAAGTCTCACCCTGGCAGGGTCCGTCGGTGCGTCCCAGGAGAGCGACGAGGAAGCCGGTGCCGCCCAGCGGGTCACCAAGGCGCCGTCCGCCGGAAGCCGGCTGACGGAAGGCGATGTCCTCATGCAGGTGAACGGCAGGCCGGTGCTGGTGCTGCGCGGGCCGGTACCGATGTACCGGACCATCGGCCCCGGTTCCTCGGGGGACGACGTCAGACAACTGCAGAAGGCCCTCAACAGGCTGGGCTTCCCGACGGGCGGCGTCACCGGGACCTACGGGCAGGGCACCGCGTCCGCGGTCGGCCGTTGGTACCGGAGCAAGGGGTACACGGCGCAGGAGCCCACCAGCGCCGACCGGCAGCAACTGGGGCAACTCGAGACCGCGGTGTCCGACGCGCAGCTCGCGCTGCTCACCGCGCGGGGGGACGGCGGGAAGTCCGAGGGCGACGGTGAGTCCGGACCGGAATCGAAGGAGGTCCGGCGCCTGCAGATCAAGTCGGCCGAGAAGCAGCTTCAGCTGGCGAACTCCGCGCTGGCCTCCTTCAAGGCCGGCTACGGGACCAAGGTGCCTGCGGGAGAAGTGATCTTCCTGCCCGAGTTTCCGGTCCGGGTCGACAAGGCCAAGGTGCGCGCCGGTGACACCCCGGACGGGGAAGTCGCCGCCGTGACGAGTTCCGACGTCGTGGTGGACGCCGTGGTGCCCGGCGCGGACGCCGCTTCCCTGCGCGAAGGGATGGCGGTCCAGGTCACGACAGCGGACGGCAAGGAAGCCAAGGGTGTGCTCAGCGAAATCGGCGCACCGGGGTCGGCACCGGAGGACACCGCGGGACACGCTGAAAGTGGGGAGCCCGCGACCACCGGAGCGTCCGGCGGCGGCACGTCGGACCCTGTGCCTCTGAAGGTCACCATCCCGAAGCCCGGCCCGCTCGCCAAGGACGCGGGCG
This sequence comes from Streptomyces malachitofuscus, assembly GCF_055571035.1. Taxonomy (NCBI): domain Bacteria; kingdom Bacillati; phylum Actinomycetota; class Actinomycetes; order Kitasatosporales; family Streptomycetaceae; genus Streptomyces; species Streptomyces malachitofuscus. Next base: position 67,538 of record NZ_JBVIGA010000016.1, read on the forward strand.
GCGCGGTGACGGTGACCATCGAGGTGGGCGACTCGAGCGGCAAGGTCCTGGCCGTGCCCGTCGCCGCGGTCCAGACCTCGGCGGGCGGGCAGGCGCGCGTACGGGTCGAGCGGGACGGGAGTGTGCGGCGTGTCGAGGTCGACCTCGGGATCTCCGCGGACGGGCTGGTCGAGGTGAAGCCGGACGGCGGCGCGCTCAAGAAGGGCGACCTCGTGGTGGTCGGCCAGTGACCGGACCCCTGGCACCCGGTGACATGCCGGACGAAGGCGACGTCATCAAGCTGATCGGTGTCCGTCGCACCTTCGACTCCGATCCGCCCGTGCACGCACTGCGCGATGTGAACCTGACGGTCCGGCGAGGAGAGCACCTGTCGATCGTCGGGCCGTCGGGGTCGGGCAAGTCCACCCTGCTGAACACGCTCGGGCTGCTGGACAGCCCGAGCTCGGGGGACTACTGGCTGGACGGGGTCAGGACCGGCGCCCTCACGGACCGTCAGCGCACCGCGCTGCGCGGAAGCAGTATCGGCTTCGTCTTCCAGTCCTTCCATCTGCTTCCCTACCGGACCGTGGAAGAGAACGTCATGCTGGCGGAGATCTACCGCAGGCCCCGCCCGGGCAGAGCGCGCCGCAGCCGTGCCGAACGCGCCAGAGCGGCACTGGACCGGGTGGGGCTCTCCCACCGGCACGGTTTCCGGCCCGATCGTCTGTCCGGCGGCGAGCGCCAGCGTGTGGCCATAGCCCGGGCGCTGATGAGCGAACCGGCCCTGCTGCTGTGCGACGAACCCACCGGCAACCTCGACAGCGAGAACACGCTCTCGGTCCTGGACCTCTTCGACCAACTCGGCGCGCAGGGCATGACCCTGGTCGTGATCACCCATGACGAGGCGGTCAGCAGGCGCGCGACCAAGCGGGTGCGGATCCACGACGGGCAGCTCAGTCAGGAGTACGCATGAGGCACCGTCGCCGTGCTGTCGCCGCGGACCCGGAGAAGAAGGCCGGGCGTCCCTGGATCGCTCCGAGAGACCTGTGGACGGAAGCGGTGGCGGGCGTACTGGCCCGTCCGCTGCGGTCCGCTCTGACCACACTGGGCACCGTGCTGGGTATCGGCACGCTGGTCATCACGATCGGGGTGGCGTCGACGGCCGCCCACCAGATCGTCGGCCGGTTCAACGCGCTCACCGCGACCTCGGTCACCGTCGAGGTGCCGCCCCCGGCGTCCGACACCGTCCCGCTGGTGGACTGGGAGGGCATCGCTGCCGTGAACCGGCTGGCCGGGGTGGAATCGTCCGCCGCGCTCGCGCAGACGGACGAACTGGCCGCCGTACAGGTGCGGACCAACGACGTGGTCACGCCCGGTGGCCTGTCCGGCCAGACGCTGGCCGTCGCCGCCGCCTCGCCCTCCCTGCCGGCGGCGGTGCGAGGCGACGTCACGGCCGGCCGGTTCTACGACAGCGGCGACATCGCCCGGCACGCCCGGGTGGCGGTGCTGGGCGACCAGGCGGCTCGTCTCCTCGGCATCACGGAGGTGAACGACTCGCCCGCGGTCTTCTTCAACGGGCACTCCTTCACCGTGATCGGGATCCTCGGCGGATTCAAGCGCGAGCAGCGCCTGTCCACCTCGGTGATCCTGCCGCCCACGACAGCGAGGGACCGCCTCGGCCTGGGTACGGTGAACCGAGTCCTGATCAACACCTCCCTCGGCGCCGCGCAGCAGGTCGCCAGGCAGTCACCCGTCGCCCTGACGCCCAACAGCGCGAAGGCACTCACTGTCCTCGCCCCGCCCGATCTGTCGAAGGCACGCAAAGGGGTCCAGGGCGACGTCAACAGCCTGTTCCTGGTGCTCGGGCTGGTCTCCCTGATCGTGGGTGCCATCGGTATCGCCAACGTCACGCTGGTCACCGTGATGGAACGGGTCGGAGAGATCGGACTGCGGCGCGCCCTCGGCGCTTCGCGCCGGCAGATCGCCGGGCAGTTCCTCATGGAGTCGACGACGATCGGCCTGCTGGGCGGGGTCATCGGCGCCGCCCTGGGCATGGTCGTCGTGGTGTCCGTGTCGGCGGTCAAGGACTGGACTCCCGTACTCGACGGCCGGCTTGCCCTCGGCGCACCGGTGGTCGGCGCGGTGGTCGGGCTGCTGGCGGGCGTGTACCCGTCGCTGCGGGCCTCCCGGATGGAACCGGTCGAGGCGTTGCGCGCCCCGTCCTGACAACGTGTCTCCGTCACGCCGCTTCAGGGACGACAGGGGCTGTCCAGGACCGCGAGAACCACCAAGCTCGCTGCGGACACGTGACGCGCACGGCGTTTAAGGCGACCAGCGCGTCGTTCGCGCCGATCTGCACCCACAGGTCGCCGTTGCCGCGGGCCTTGTCGAGCCGGTCGGAGGAGAAGTCGGGCAGCGGGTTCAGCGCGCGGGGCCGCTGACGCCGCAGTCCGGTCCGGCCGAAGGAAGGAGTGACCGCAGCCGAAGGTGACCGTCAGCGAGGAAGGCAGCCCCGCGTCCCGGGCCACGCCGGTGTACCCGTCACCGGCCGGCTCGCCCGCCGGTCGGTGAGCTGGGGCGGCGTCGTCCGGATCGCGCAGGCCGACGCCCAGCACCAAGGCGTGCGGCGGCGGCGCGGAGTCGTCCCCGCGCCGCCGATGGCCGCGGTGTCGCGCGCCCCGCGACCAACTCGGGCAGGGTGGCCCCGAGACGGTGCATCACCCTGATCAGGCCACCGTGGGCGTGCGGCCGGGGAACCGGCGGCTCCCGGGTCGCAGAGGGCACCGCATCCGCCGCGTCCCGACAAGCCCGGCAGCCGGGTCCGCTCAGCGGCCCGCGGCGGTGAGCCATTCCGTGACGGCCGCGACGGCACGGGTGCGCAGGAGGGGTGCCGCTTCGACGGCCGCCCGGCGCAGACCTGCCGGATGGATGTCCGCCGCGGCCAGGGCTTCGGCGTGTCCGACGAGCCACCTCTCGATGTCCTCCGCGGGGGTCTCCAGATGGAACTGCAGGGCCAGGACCTGTGTACCGAGCGCGAAGGCCTGGTGCGGGCAAGCCGGCGTGCCGGCCAGGAGCTGTGCGTTCCCGGGGATGCCGAACATGTCGTTGTGCCAGTGCAGTACCGGCACTCCCGCCAGGTGGCGCAGAGGGGAGGCTGTCCCTTCCGGGGTGAGCTCCACCGGTGCGTAGCCGATCTCCCGTGCCGCGCCGGGAGTGACCTGCGCACCCAGGGCACGGGCGAGCAACTGCGCGCCGAGGCAGATGCCCAGCGTCGGCGAACCGTCGGCCAGCCGGGCGCGCAGCGCAAGGAGTTCGTCGGCCAGGAACGGATAACGGCCGGCGTCATGGGCGCCCACCGGGCCGCCGAGTACCACCACCAGGTCGGCGGCCCGGATCAGCGCGGTGTCGACCGGCTGGGTGGCGACATCCATGTAGTGCGTCAGGTAGCCGCGCTCCCTGAGCAACGGTCCGAGAAGTCCGAGGTCCTCGAAGCCGAGGTGGCGGACAGCCAGCGCGGTCCGGCTCGGTGAGGTGTCTGCGGTATCCGTGGGCATGGCCGCCCTCCTCGCGGGTTGCCGGCGGGTCATGTACGGAGGTAGGACGCGCCGTTGAGGTCGACGACGGTTCCCGAGGCCCAGGCCGCCGCGGGAGACGCCAGGAAGTGGACCGTGGCGGCGATCTCGGCCGGCGTCCCGACCCTGCCGAACGGGCTCTCCCCCCGCAGTCGGTCGCCCTCCGGTCCCGACAGGCGCGCGGCCTGGCGCTCGGTGGCCACGAAACCGGGCGCGACCGAGGTGACGGCGATGCCGTGCGGGGCCAGCGCCACCGACAGCGACTGGCCGAGGGCGTGCAGCGCCGCTTTGGTCGCACCGTAGGCCGGGAAATCCGGTTCTCCCCGGAACGCACCGCGTGAGCCGATGTTTACGATCGCCCCGCCGGCGCCACGGTCGATGAGGTGCCGGGCGACGGCCCAGCTCAGGTCGGCCGCGCCGAGCAGGTTGACCTGGACCATGCGGCGCCAGATTCGCTGCCAGTCGGCCAGCGGGGTGTCCGGGATCCGGTGCTGTGTCTCCGCCGTGGGCCCCACGGCCGCGTTGTTCACCAGCACATCCACCACGCCCAGCGCGTTCACCGCCTCGGTCACCAGCCGCTCGGCCGCGTCGGGCTCGCCCAGGTCCGCCCGCAGCAGGACATGTCCTTCGCCCGGCATCTGCCGCAGGGTCTCCTCGGCGTCCGAGCGGCGGGCGGCGTACTGCAGGGCGACGCGGTCGCCGCCTTCGGCGAAGGCCAGTGCGACGGCCCTGCCGATACCACGCGAGCCGCCTGTGACGAGGACGCCCCTCATCGCGCGAACACCATGGATGCGTCACGGAAGGACTTGAACTCCAGGGCGTTGCCGGCCGGGTCGCGGAAGAACATGGTCCACTGCTCACCGGGCTCGCCGGGGAAGCGGAGGTGGGGCTCGATGCCGAAGCGCACCCCGGCGGCGCGAAGCCGGTCGACGCATGCGTGGAAGCGTCGCTCGTCCAGCAGAAGGCCGAAGTGCGGGACGGGCACGGTGTGCTTCTCGACCCGGCTGGTGCCCGCCGGCTGCGGAACGTTCGGTACCAGGTGGGTCACCAGCTGATGCCCCTCGAGGTTCCAGTCCACCCAGTGGTCGGTGCTCCGGCCCTCGGCCAGGCCGAGCACCCCGCCGTAGAAGTGACGGGCGGCGGCCAGGTCGTCTACGGGGATGGCCAGATGCATGGCGGGTCGATGGGTCATGGTGCGCCTCCGTGGGCTCGCTGACCGGAGCAGCATGCTCAGGCCAATGGTCGAATGTCAACATTAGGACATCCAGCCAATTGGCAACGAACAGTTTCGATGTCAACATCGAGACATGTCATCCGCACTGCCGAAGGCCCCCCGTCGCGGGCTCGCCGACGAAGCCGCCGACCTTGTGCGAGCGGCCATCTTCTCCGGGCACTTCCCCCCCGGAGCCCCCCTGCGCGAGGTGGAGCTGGCCGCACGCCTCGGCGTGAGCCGGGGCTCGGTCCGCGAGGGTCTGGCGCGGCTGGAACGGGAAGGGCTGGTCCGGGGCGGCTGGCACCGGGGCACCACGGTCATCGATGTCACGGCGGAGGACGTCGAGGAGGTCTATACGCTGCGTGCCGCGCTGGACCGACTGGCCGCCACCACCGCGCGGCGTACCGCCTCACCGGAGAATCTCTCCCGGCTGGACCAGACGGTCGCCGACATGGCGGCCGAGATCGCCGGAGCCGCCGACGCCCGCCGCCTGGTCGCGCTGGACATCGCCTTCCACGACCAGATCTACACCGCTGCGGGCAACGACAGGCTGACGACCGCTTGGCGGACCATCCGCTCGCAGCTGCACCTCTTCCAGTTGCGCCGCGCGGACGCGGGCTACGACCACTATCGCGCACGCGTGGTCGACGAGCACCGCGAACTGGCCGCGCTGCTGCGCTCCGGCGACCCCAACACCCTGGCCCGACTGGCCGAGGAGCACGTGGACTCCGCGCGCCGCAGCCTGCTGGCGGGGCTGGCGGACTGAGCCGGGACCGAGGCACGTGCCCCGAACCGCGGTGCCGCGGCACGGCCCCCGGCCACGGGCGGTGCCGGCCGTGGCCGGAGGTCGTGCCGTCCTCACCACGGCGGGGCCGGCGACCCGGCCTGGGCCGCCGCATCCGTAGGCAGGACCACCATGCTCGGAGGCACCTGGAGACCGGGAGGTGAGAACCCACGAGCCGCGCGGTGCCGGGTGGGAGCAGACGTGCACGACGGTATGCGCGGGAGCGGGAGCGGGACACGGCCGCCCCGTGCGGCCGTCGTGCCGGACGGTGACCGAGGTCGCCTGGAACGCACGGCAGGAGTGCGTCTCACCCCACCCCGCCGGGGATCCATTCCACCCGCCGGGTGACACCGTCGAGCACGTCGTCCAACGGCTCCACCCCGATCCCGGGCCCGGTGGGCACCGCAAGGTGACCGTCGCGCACGACGAACGGCTCGGTGATGTCGGTACGGTAGTAGCGGTCCGAGCCCGAGGTGTCACCGGGCAGGGTGAACCCCGGCAGCGCGGCGAGAGCCACGTTCGCGGCCCGGCCCAGTCCCGTCTCCAGCATCCCGCCGCACCACACCGGCACCCCGTGCGCGACACAGACGTCGTGGATGCGCCGGGCCTCCAGGTAACCGCCCACCCGGCCGGGCTTGATGTTGACGACCGCGCAGGCGCCCAGCCGGATGGCGTCGGCCGCCGCCCGCGCCGAGGTGACCGACTCGTCCAGGCAGACCGGCGTACGGATCTGCCGGGCCAGCGCCGCGTGCCCGAGGACGTCCTCCTCCGGCAGCGGCTGCTCGATCAGCAGCAGACCGAAGTCGTCCAGGCGGGCCAGATGACGGGCGTCGGCCAGGCCGTAGGCGGTGTTCGCGTCCACCTGGAGCGCCACCTCGTCGCCGAAGCGTTCCCGCACGGCCCGGACCGGTTCCACGTCCCAGCCGGGCTCGATCTTGAGCTTGATGCGGACGTATCCGGCGTCCAGGTATCCCGCCACGCTGTCGAGCAGCTCCGGCACCGAGTCCATGATGCCGACGGAGACACCGCAGGGCACCCTGTCCCGCACCGCGCCCAGCTCGCGGGCCAGCGGGCGCCCTGAGGCACGCAGCTCCGCGTCCAGAACTCCCATCTCCAGCGCCGCCTTGGCCATCCGGTGACCGTGGAAGGCCGCCAGGGCCGGCGCCACGCCGACCGCGTCGAGACGGTCCGCGCGCGCGAGCGCCGGGACGAGGAAACGGCGCAGGACGTCGGCGGTGGCCTCGACGTACTCCGAGGAGTACAGCGGGTCCGCCATCGCCACGCACTCCCCCCACCCCTCACCCTCGTCGGTGACCACCCGCACCAGCAGCGCCTCACGGACGGTGGCGGTTCCGAAGGACGTACGGAACGGTGCCACCAACGGCATCTCGACATGGCGGAGTTCGACGCCTGTGAGCTTCATCGGTTCCCCTTCTGCAGGATGTACCAGCCGGTCCTGTCGAATCCGGTGACCCGGGCACCGCCGGCCAGCAGTGTGCCGAGCACGTCGCGCAGGGCGGCACGCCACTGTCTGGCCTGCCCGGGCGAGGTCAGGCGGAGCCGTTCGATGTCCTGCGGGACCGCGACCAGCAGGGTCGGGCCGTCCAGCGTGCCGGGGACCGGACCGGCATCCTGGCCCCTGCCCAGCGCCTCCACGGCCCCCGCCGCACGGCAGGCCGCCACGTCGCCCGGCGTGGGCGCCCCGGCGCAGGCCGCACGGACCGGGTCGCTGTCCAGTTCCCACCGCACGAGCAGGCGGTCGGTGTCGTCATCGCCGTTGATGCCGTCGTGCACGTCTCCGTAGAAGTTCGTCAGGTACTCCTCCGGCCGAGTGCCGAGTTTGACGAGGTTGAAGTAGGAGTTGCGCCGCACCAGCGGGTCGAAGGTCCAGCTGATCGCCGACACGCCCCGCTGCAACGACCAGGCACGCTGGTGCAGCTTGAGGGCGAAGCCGACACTGCGGCCCCGGGCCGCGTTGGACACGCCGGCGATGTGACTGTGCAGCGTCCCGTCCGCCGGGGCGCCGAAGAATCCGACGCACGCGCCGATCAGCTCGTCCCCGTCGAAGGCTCCGCCGATGTAGTTGCCCGACTTCGCCAGGGCCCGCAGCAGTTCGCCGGTCATCAGGGCACTGGTCGGACCGGGCCGCCAGATGAGGTCGAACAAGGCGTGCACCTGGTCGAGTTCCCGGCCGGCTGTCACCTCCCGGACCCGCACCCCGGAGGCGTCGGCGGCGGCCACCGCCTGGGCGACGGCGTCCGCGACGGCCGCGTGCGTGCTGCTCCCGGGGTGGTGGTTCGAGTCGAACACGGGCCTGATGCCTCCTGCCGTCGATGGCTGACTCATGTGCGCCCTTCCCCGAGGAGCCGGGTGGGCCTGCCCGCCCGGGGCACCGGACCGGTGAGCAGATCGTCCGTCAGCGCGGCCAGCAGTGCGCTGCGGCCCGGGAGTTCGGCCACGAGCACGTGCTCGTCATCGGCGTGGGCTCCGCCGCCCACCGCGCCGAGCCCGTCCAGCGTGGGCGTACCGACGCCCGCGGTGAGGTTCCCGTCGGACGCGCCGCCCACCGCCGTGCCCACGGGCTCGGGCAGGCCGAGCCGGGCCGCGACGGCGACAGCGCGGGCGAACAGTTCCGCGGAGGCGGCGGGTTCCATCGGCGGCCGGTTCGGGCCGCCGCCGATGTCCAGCCTCGCGCCGGGAAGGACCGGCCGCAGCGTGCGCATCGCCCGGTCCACCCGGGACTGCTCGGCCGCGTCCGCCACCCGTACGTCGACAGCGAAACGCCCGGCCTCCGCAACGGTGTTGGTGGTGGTGCCGGAGACCAGCACGGTCGGCGTCACACTCGTCCCGCGGGCCGGGTCCGGCAGCGCGCTGACCGCGAGGACCTGGTGGGCCAGTTCCACGGTGGCGTTCACACCCCGCTCCGGTTCCAGTCCGGCATGGGCGGCCCGGCCGCGCACCCCGACCTCGTACAGCGACACCCCCTTGCGGCCGGTCTTCAGGGCGCCTCCGTCCGCCGACGCCTCCAGTACCAGTGCCGCCGCGCAGCGCGACGCCTCTTCCTCCACCAGTCCTCGCGACGTCGGCGAGCCCATCTCCTCGTCTCCGGTGACCAGGAGGGTGACACCCGCGGGGTCGGGCAGGGCCGCGAGGGCATGGAAGGCCATGATCAGCCCCGCCTTCATGTCGAAACAGCCGGGGCCGCGCAGTACGCCGTCGACGACGGAGAACGGGTGGCGGTCCAGCGAGCCGATCGGCCACACCGTGTCGTGGTGCCCGAGCAGCAGCACCCGCGGCGGTCCGTCGCCCAGCCGCCACCGCAGATGGGCGCGCCCCTCGATGACGATCCGTTCCGGCCGGACACCGAGCAGGGAGGTCCCCACTTCGGCCACCACGTCGGCGCTCGCGGCGACCGCATCGAGGTCGGCCGACGGCGACTCGCAGCGAATGAGCGACTCGAGGCCGGCGAGCATCCGGGGCAGCGCCGCGGTCATGTGCGCGACCAGCGCGGTCCCCGTCACTTGGAGACCACCTTGGGAGTGGCGCGCACCCCGTGGTGCAGGTACTTCTCGCCACCCGGCAGCGTGTAGAAGACCACCGGCCGCCAGGTTTCGCTGTCCGGGTCCCGTACGGCGAAGAGATCACCGGAGGCGTCGAGCGGGACCAGCGGGTACTCGTCCACCGGGTCGGGCACCAGCTCGGCCAGCGGGCCTGTGACCGTGGTCCGCAGGACCCCCTCGCCGTCCCGCTCCAGCACCTCGATCCGTGCCCCCGCCCGCTCGTAGACGCCGGTGTGGGACCGGATGTCCACGGCCGGGGGATGCGGCGGGGGGGCTGGTGTGCGTGGCATGTCGAGCCCGGCCAGCTCGGCGAAGATCTCCCCGAACAGCTCCTCGTACAGGTCGCGGGCGTTGCCACCGTTGGTGAGCAGCGTGACGGCGAGGCCGTCGGCGGGCAGCAGCCGCAGGAAGGCGGACTGGCCGATGGTATTGCCGTCGTGGCCCAGTACCAGCCGCCCGTCCCAGGTGAAGCGGCACCAGCCGAGGCCCCAGGAGTCGCCGAGCGTGTACGGGTCGGGCAGCTCGGCGTGCCGTTCGGCCATCGCCGCAGTACCGGCCTCGCTCAGCAGCCGCCCGCCGGCGGTCAGCCCGCCGGACAGGTGAGCCCGGGCGAACGCCAGGACGTCTGCGGCCGTGGAGGTGATCAGCCCGGCCGGTCCGAGCGAGCGGGGCAGGCCCCACACCGGCGCCCGCCGTGGCGAGCCGTCGCCGTCGTGCCCCTCGTGGCCCGTGGCAGCCCGGTGCAGCAGTGCCTCCTCCGGCAGGGTCACCGTGTGCCGCAGTCCCAGGGGTGTGAAGACCCGCTCGCGCATCGCCCGGTCCCAGGTGACACCGGTGAGCCTCTCCACGACCCGGCCCATCAGGGAGTAGCCGGAGTTGCAGTACGACCAGGTGGCGCCGATGGGATGGTTGACCGCCACGTCGGCCAGCTCCGCGACGTACTTCTCCAGGCAGTCGTCACCGCGTCCGGTGTCGGTGAAGACGTCACCGTCGATGCCGCTGGTGTGGGTCAGCAGATGCCGCATCGTCACGGACTTCGTGGTCTGCGGGTCGGCCAGGGACAGCTCGGGAAGCACCGCGGTGAGCGGTGCGTCGAGGTCGAGCAGCCCCTCGTCGGCCAGCTGCATGACCACGGTGGCCGTCCACACCTTCGAGATCGAGCCGATCTGGAAGAGGGAGTCGGTGGTCACCGGCACCCCCGTATCGGCGTTGAGCACGCCGTGGGCCGCCTCGGCCGACTCCTCGTGCCGCGCGCCGCCCGCGTCCGGACGGGTCCGCAGGATCCCCAGCACCGCCCCGGGCACCCGGTGCCGGACGGCGAGGGCGTCGAGCCGGCGCTGCCAGTGCGCGGTGTCGATCGGCGGCCGGCCGCCCGCATGGTGCTCCACCCACGCCGCGACACGGCGGTTGAGGTCCAGCAGATGCGACGGGGGACCGTCCAGCGGGAACATGTGGGAGCCGCCCGGGTAGAGCACCAGCCGCGTGGGCACCTCGCGTTCGCGCAGGGCGGTGTGCCACTGCGCGGCCTGGCTCACCGGGCAGATCAGATCGTCCGTGCCGTGGTAGATCAGGGTGGGCGTACGGACCCGGTCCACCCGCGTCAGGGGAGACATGGCCGCATACCGCTCCCCGTGGGCCCAGGGCGGCCCGTGGAACTCGTACCGGGCGAGGAAGGGCCCGTCCTCGGCGGAACCGGCCATGCTGGTCATGTCGCTGACGATGCCGCCGGCGACGGCCGCGGCGAACCGGTCGTCGAGGCCGGTCAGATAGCAGGTCATGTAGCCGCCGTAGCTGTACCCCGTGACCGCGAGCCGGCCGGGGTCGGCGAGTCCCTCGGCGACCAGTGTGTCCAGGGGTTCCAGCAGGTCCTTGGCGTCGGCCAGACCCCACGCGTCGTGCACGGCGTCGAAGAAGTCCTCGCCGTAACCGTCGCTGCCCCGCGGGTTGACCAGGAGCACGGCCCAGCCGCGGGCGGCGAGCAGCTGGTGGTAGAGGTGTACGGGGTCGGCGGCGCCGTTCCAGGCGTTGTGCGGTCCGCCGTGGATGTCGAGCAGCAGCGGCCGCGGCCGGTCCTCCTCCTGCGCCCCTTCAATCAGCCAGCCCTGCACCACGGTGCCGTCGGAGATGGTGAACTCCCGCTCCGTGCGCGGGAACAGCTCGACATCGGCCAGGGCGGCGCCGTGTGCGGTGCACACCGTCTCGGCGCCCGACGCCAGGTCGACGGCGACGATCTCGCCGAAGGAGGTGGGTGTCGCGAGCACCGTGACGGCCGTACCGCCGTGCACGCTCAGGCCCGACACCGTGCGTCCGGCGCCGCCCAGCACCGGGCGTGGCCGAGGCCCGTCCGGGCCACCGGGACCGGTGGCGTACACATGCGTGCATCCGCGGTCGCGGACGCAGAACAGCACCGAGTGGCCGCCTTCCGCGAGCTGCGGCAGCGCACCGGGGTAGCCGGGGCCGCCGGGCATCACATTGCGGTCGAGTCCGGAGGCGAGGTCCCTCACCCCGGTGCCGGGCTCGCCGCCGAGCGGGAGGTGCAGCAGCCGCGCATGGCCCACCGGGGCCCCGGGATGACCGATGACCAGCAACGCCCCACCGTCCGCGGTCCAGTCGGCGCTCAGCGCCACACCCTCGGCCGGGCCGACCCGCACCGCGGACGCCCCTTCCTTCTCGACGGCGACGACATGGGCCGCCGAGTGGGCGGTCAGGTCCGCCCGCGGGCCGGTCGCGGCGGTGAACGCCAGGCGCGTGCCGTCCGGGGACCACCTGGGCGGCGAGGCGTGCCGGTCCCCGTCGGTGACCTGGCGGCAGCGTCCGGTCGCGAGGTCGAGGACATGCAGGTGCCGGCGGACCGTGCCGAGGAGTCCGGCACCGTCCACCTGGTAGTCGAGCCGCTCGGTGACCACCGGCCGGCCCGGCGCCCCCGGGGCTCGTGTTCCCCGCTCGGGGTCGGTGTCGACCGGCGCGGTGAAGGCGATCCTGGTGCCGTCCGGGCTCCAGACCGGGGCGCCGGCGCCCAGCGGCAGACGAGTGAGCTGCTCGGCCTCGCCGCCGTCGACGGGCAGTTGCCACACCTGCGGCGGTCCGTCGCCGGTACGCAGGAACGCGACACGGGTCCCGTCAGGAGACCAGGCCGGCGCCCGGTCGTCGTCGCCGTGGGTCAGCCGGCGGGCATCACCGCCGGTGCGCGACACCATCCACAGGGTGCGAACGGTCCGGTCGGTCTCCGTGTCACCGGTGCGCAGCACGTACACGATGCGCCGGGCGTCCGGGGACAGCGCCGGCTGCTCCGGTGTCGCGATACCGGACAGGTCCTCCAGACGCAGGGGCCGGGTCATGGCGGTGCTCCTCACTGATGGATCGACGTAGGGGTGGGCAGAGCCGGGCGCGCTCACCGCGCCGTACCCGGCGGTGCGAGCCGGTCCGCGGCGAAGTGGCAGGCCGCGCCGTGCACACGCCCCGCGGAGCCGGGAGAGGGATCGAGAGTCAGGCACTCGGCCCGGTCGGGCCGTACCAACGGCCCTACGGGGCATCGCGGATGGAAGCGGCACCCCGCCGGCACGTGGTGCGGATCCGGCGGCTCGACCTCCGTGACGGCACCCTCGCCCTGCCCCGTGTCGGCCCACGCGGACCCGTCCCGCTGCGGTGCGGCGGCCAGCAGCTCACGGGTGTAGGGGTGCTGCGGATCGGCCAGTACGTCGTGAGCGGGACCGCACTCGACGATGCGGCCCAGATACATCACCGCGACGACGTCACTGACGTAGCGGACCACAGCGAGGTTGTGCGAGATGAACAGCATGCCCAGGCGCATCCGCCGCTGAAGGTCGCGCACCAGGTTCAGCACGGTGCCCTGGACCGACACGTCCAGCGCAGAGGTGATCTCGTCGGCGACGACCACCGAGGGCCGTCCCGCCAGCGCCCGTGCCAGCGCCACCCGCTGGCGCTGCCCGCCGGACAGCTCCGCCGGCCGGGAAAGGGCGTGCCCCGCGTCGAGGCCCACCAGTTCGAACAGCCGGGCAACCTCCGCGCGGCGCCCCGCGCCGTCGGACGGGCCGGTGCGCGGAATGGCCTCGGCCACCGAGTCACCGACCCGCATCCGCGGGTCCAGCGAGGCGTAGGGGTCCTGGAAGACCATCTGCAGCGGCCGGTGCCCCCCGCCCCTCGCACGGTGGACGACGTCCTGCCCGCCGAGCAGCACCCGGCCGGAGGCGAGGGGAGCGAGGCCGACCGCCGCACGGGCCAGGGTCGACTTCCCGGAACCCGACTCCCCGACCAGGCCGACGACCTGCCCCGGGGGCACGGTCAGACTCACTCCGTCGACGGCCCTGAGTGCCCTGCGCCCGGTGCCGTAGCGCACGGTGACGTTCTCGAACCGCAGCTCGCTCACGGTCGTTCTCCCGCTTCCGTGGTGGGGTCGGACAGGTGCTCGTCGGGCCGGACCGTGGCACCGGTGTGCGGATACCAGCAGGCGATCCGGTGCCCCGGCTCGCTCACCCGGAGTCGCGGGTCGTCCGTATGGCACCGGTCCCGCGCGGCGGGGCAACGGGGCGCGAAGGCGCACCCGGACGGCACCTGGCCCGGTGTGACGGGCCGCCCCGGGATGACGGGGAGCGGCCGGTCGAGGTCGCTCTCCATGTGGGGCACGGTGGCGATGAGCGCGCGCGTGTAGGGGTGCCGGGCGGCGGTGAGCAGCCGGTCGGAGGGCAGCTCCTCCACGACGCGGCCCGCGTACATCACCAGGACCCGCTCGCAGGTCTGCGCCACCACGTTGATGTCATGGCTGATCAGCAGGAGGGCCACGCCGTCCGCGGTACGCACCCGCTCCAGCAGGCGCAGGACCTGTCGCTGGACCGTGACGTCCAGCGCGGTCGTCGGTTCGTCGGCGATGATCAGCGCCGGGCGGCCCATCAGGCCGAGCGCGATCATCGCGCGCTGGCGCATGCCGCCGGAGAACTCGTGCGGGTACTGCGCCGCGCGCCGTTCCGCCGCCGGGATGCGCACCTCGCGCAGTCGTTCCACCGCCCGTGCCCACGCTCCGCGCCGGTTCATCCCCAGGTGCTGTTCCGCCACTTCGGAGAGCTGCCGGCCGATGCGCATGGTGGGGTTGAAGGAGGTCATGGGGTCCTGGAAGACCATGGCCAGCGACGTGCCGAGCAGCTGCCGGGTGGCCGCCGTCTCCTTCTCCCCGTCGAGCAGGGACGTCCCGAGAAACTCCAGACGGTCGGCGTCCACCGTGCCCGGGTGTTCGACCAGCCGGCTCACGGCGAGCGCGGTGAGGCTCTTGCCCGACCCGGATTCCCCCACGACGCCCACCGACTCCCCCCGGCCGACCGAGAGGCCGACACCGCGCACCGGGGTCACCGGACCGTGCGGGCCGGGGAAGCTCACCCGCAGCCCTTCCACCGACAGCACCGGCTCCGTGCCGGGCGCGGCAGCCGCTTCCGGCTCGACCGGTGCCTTCCCGGCAGCGGCTTTCCCGACGGGGGACGGCAGGCGGATGCCGCGCGCGGTGGGGATGCCGACGGCCTTGGCGACGGCCTCGCCCGTGAGGTTGAAGGCCAGCCCGGCGATCACCACGGCGGCACCGGGCGCCAGGGCCGCGGCGGGATGGGTGTAGATGCCGGTGAGGCCCTCGCCGAGCAGCCGCCCCCAGTCGTACGACGGTGCCTGGACGCCCAGGCCGAGGAACGACAGCCCGGAGAAGGCCAGCAGCGCGCTCCCGGCGCCGATGGTGGCGTTGACGATCAGCGGTTCGGCGATGTTCGGCAGGACGTGGCGGGTGAGCACACGCAGCCTGCCGACCCCGGCGACCCGGGCCGCGCAGACGAAGTCCCGCTCGCTGACCGACGCCACCAGCGTCTGGGTGAGCCGGGCGAAGCCGGGTGCCGTCGCGAAGCCGATGGCGAGCACCGCGCCCTGGGTGCCGACACCGAACACCACGGCGAAGAACAGGGCCAGCAGCAGCCCGGGAAAGGCCACGGCGATGTTCACCACCGCCGTCACCGCCCTCCCGGCCCGGCGTCCCAGCAGGGCCGGTGCCACGCCGAGCACCAGGCCGGTCACCACACCGAGCACCGTCGCCAGCAGCGCCAGGGCGACCGACAGCCTGGTGGCGACCAGGACCCGGAAGAAGACGTCCCGGCCGAGGTTGTCGGTGCCCATCCAGTGATGGCCCGAGGGCCCTTGCAGCAGCCGGCCGGTGTCGATGGCGGCGGCCCGGCCGGACCACAGCAGCGGCCCGAACGCCGCAAGCAGCAGCACGGCCAGCAGCAGCACGGCCGCGCAGCAGCCGAGCGGGGAGCGCAGTACGCCGAACCACTGGCCGCCGCCCGCCGGACCGCCGCCCCGCGGCCCGCTCCGGGATCCGTCCTCGCGGGTTCGGGGTTCCTTCTCGCCCGCCGCGCGGGTCCGGTGTTCCACCGCCATCGGTCAGCTCTCCCGGATCGCGGAACGGGGATCGAGCAGGGCCAGCACGACATCGACCGCGATGTTCACCAGCAGCACCCCCGTGCCGTAGACGAGGACGACGCCCTGCACCACGGGGTAGTCCTTGGTGAGGATCGACCGGACGATGGTGCTGCCCAGGCCCGGCCAGGCGAAGACGTTCTCCACCAGCACCGTGCCGGCCACCAGGCCGCTCAGCAGCAGCCCGCCGATGGTGAGTCCCGCGGTCACGGCGTTGGGCAGGGCATGGCGCAGATGGATGCGCCGGGCCGGCAGGCGTTTGGCGCGTGCGGTGCGTATGTAGTCCGTGTGCAGCACCGACAGCATTTCGATCCGCACGATCCGGGCGAGCACCGCCGCCGGCCCGGCGGCCAGGGAGACCACCGGCAGTACGTAGGAGTCGATTCCGGCCTGGCCCGCGACGGGGAACCAGCCCAACCGCACGCCGAACACCCAGACGAGACCCACGGCGAGCAGGAACTCGGGGATCGTGGCGATCAGGACGCCGGCGGAGGTGAAGGTCAGTTCGGTGCGGTGCCGGCGGCCGCCGCGGGTCAGGACCGCCATCGCCGCGCCCAGCGGCACGGACAGCAGCACCGCCAGCAGGAAGGAGGCCACGGCGAGCGCGACGGTGGCCGGCAGCCGGTCACCGATCGTCTGCGTCACGGGCAGACCACTGGTCACCGATACGCCGAGGTCACCCCCGGCCAGGTCCCGCAGGAAGCGCAGGTACTGGGCCGGCAGGGAGTCGTTCAGTCCCAGTTGCTCCCGCCGCTGGTCCACCACCTGCTGCGACGCGGTCAGTCCGAGCGCGGCGCGCACCGGGTCGCCCGGGATGAGGTGGATCATCAGGAACGCGGCCGTCACCAGGACCCACACCGACACCACCAGCCGGCCGAGGCGGCGTACCGTGAAACGCGTCCAGGGGTGCTCCAGCAGGCCGATGGCCGGGCCCGGCACGGTGGGGGGACGTGGGGTACCGGGCCCGGACAGGAGCCGGCCGGCCGTCTGCGCTTTCATGTGTGCGGGTGCCTCCGGGTCACGGGGCTGGTCATCCGACCATGCGGATCGATGTCGGGACGATGGAGCCGTCGGCGAGTTCGAAGGTCGCGCGGTTGCCGAACACCGGGGTCACCAGGTCGGCGAAGGGCACCACGTCGGCCTGCTGGAACAGCGCCTTCTCGGCGGCGGCCCACTCGTCGCACCCCTTCGCGCCGGGGAGCGCCGAGGCGGCCTTGACGTGGGCCTCGTACGCGGCGTTGTCGACGGAGCCGAAGTTGTTGCCGTCCGGCGGGGTGGGGCCCGAGAGGAAGGGCACGGCCTGGGTGGGCAGGGTGACCGTCAGCGGCAGGAACAGCGCGTCCCAGGAGCCCTCGCCGGAGATGACCTGGTCGAACTGGGCGTCGGCCGCACCCCGCAGGGACACCTTCACACCCACCTGCTGCCAGGAGGAACGCAGCAGTTCCGCGGCGTTCTGCATCGGAATGCCGCGGCTGGTCGGGTAGTAGAAGGTCAGGGAGAGCCGCTTGCCGTCCTTCTGCCGTACTCCGTCGGCACCCGGCTTCCAGCCCGCTGCGTCGAGAGCCCGCTCCGCGGCGGCCCGGTCGTGGTCCGGCAGGTTTCCCTCGACGGTGTCCGCGGTGCAGGGACCCTGCCCCTTGGCGACCAGCCCGGTGAGCGGCTCGCCACCGCCATTGGTGACCACCGTGCGCAGTTGCTTCAGGTCGAGGGCCTGGGTGAGCGCGCGCCGCACCCCGGCATCCGCGGTCGGAGCGCCGCGTCGCTGGTTGAACCACAGCTCACCCAGCGGCGCGTGCATCGAGCGCTGGAAGTCGAGCCGCTCCGCCACCCGTTTCCTGTCCTGCCCGGTGATCACGGCCGCGTTGACCTGGTTGACGAGGAGCAGGTTGGCGGCGGTGGCCTCGTTGGGTACGACCTGTAGCACCACCGTGTCCGGAAGGCCCTTCGCGTCCTTCGTCCCGCCTCCGGGTCCCCAGGCGTAGTCCTTGCGCCGGGTGAAGGAGTAGTGGTCGTCGGCGACGGCCTCGGTGAGGGTGAACATTCCGGTGCCCGAGCCGCCCTGCTTGAGGATCGAGCGGTCCTTCATGCCCTCGCGGCACACGATGGGCAGGCCACCCACGTTCCGGCCGAGGAACGCGTCGGGGACGGGTGAGGTCACGGTAACGGTTCCGGCCGAGTCGTCGGCCTTCGCCTTCGCGCCGGGCGGCACGTACAGTCCGATGGCGCTCGACCCGTTCTTCGGGTCCGACACGTAGTTGATGTTGTCGGCGACATCGGTCGCGGTGAGCGGGGTGCCGTCGGAGCAGGTGATCCCCTTGCGCAAGGTGTAACTCGCGGTCGTGGCCGTACTCTTCCACGTGCCGGCCAGCGCCGGGACCTCCTTGCCGGAGGCATCCACGGCCACCAGCGAGTCGTAGAGGAACGCGCCGACCTGGTGGGCGACGGACAGCGCGGTCGCGTGCGGGTCGAGGGTACCGGGATCGGCGGAGATGGCGAGGGTGAACGTCCCCCCCTCGACGGGCTTGCCGGACGTGCTCGTGCCGCCGGATCCGCTGCACGCGGTCAGGGCGATGGTCAGCGCTCCGGCCATCGCGATGGTCGTCGGCCCTGCGTATTTCATGGTGCCTCCCGAGAAGGCTCGTCATGGGCCGGGGCGGACCACCGGCCCGGGTGGTCAGTCGGACGTGCGGCGGTCGGCCCGGCCCGTGTGCAGGAACTGCGCGGGACCACCGGGAGCGCCGCCGACGAAGGCGTACGGCTGGTGGAATCCGTTCTCCGGCTCCGCGGCGATGAGCGTGTCGCCGTCGAAGGCGACCAGCTCGAACGTGGTCGTCTCCATGCCCATCTCGGCCGCGAGCCCCTTGGGGACACACCTGACCCAGACCCGGCGTGCGTCATCCTGGGTGACGGTGTTGTCGAACAGACGCGAGCTGTAGGTACCGGTGTAGCGGCCGGCGTCGACGGGCCGGGGATCGGCGGGCGGCACCGGCATCGGCGGAAGCTCCGTGCCGGCCAGCTCCCGCAGCACATGTCCGACGACCTCGCGGTAAAGGCCGAGGGCGTCGCCTCCGTTGGTCAGCAGGGTGACGGCGAGGTCGTGTTCGGGCACCATCCGCAGGAAGGAGGCCTGGCCGATGGTGGTGCCGTCGTGCCCGATCACCGGAGTGCCCGCGCCGTCGAAGATCTCCCAGCCCAGCCCCCAGGCATCGCCCATCACCCCGAGCCGGGGAAGTTCCACCTCCCGCTCCCGCATGGCCTTCGCCGTGGTGTCCCGCAGAACGACCGTGCCGTCGGCCGCCGTGCCGCCGTCGAGGTGCATCCGGGCGAAGGCCAGCAGGTCCCGCGGACGCATCGCGAGCATCGAGCCCGCGGGGGCGTTCGAGGGGGCGAGCGCCCACACCGGAGCGGGCACGAGAGCGTCCTCGGGTGACGGCCGGACATGCCCGACCGCCGTCCGGCGCAGGATCGCCTCCTCCGGCCCGTGCGCGGCGTGGGTGAGGCCCAGCGGGGACAACAGGTGGTCGCGCAGACAGGCGGCGAACGGCTTGCCACGCACCACCTCGACCAGCCGGCCCAGCACGCAATAGCCGGCGTTGTTGTAGGAGAACAATGCCCCCGGGGAGAAGAGTTGGGGCACGTCGACCAGGGTGGCGACGTACTTCTCCACGCAGTCGTCGTCCCTGCCGGTGTCGGTGAAGATGTCACCCTCGAACCCGGCGGTGTGGTTGAGCAGCTGACGCACGGTGACCTCGGCCGAGGCGGACTCGTCGGCGACCCGGAACTCCGGCAGCCGCACCCGCACCGGCTCGTCCAGCTCCACCAGACCCTCGTCGGCGAGCTGCATCACCAGGGTCGCCGTCCACACCTTCGTGATGGAACCGATCTGGAACAAGGTGTCGGTATTGACCTCCACCCCCGTCGACAGGTTCAGAACCCCCGTGCCGTGGTCCGCGACCTCTCCGCCCAGGTCCACGGCGACCGCCGCGCCCGGAACGCCGTACCGGTCGAGGAGGACGGGCAGCCGCTCCTCCCACCAGCCGTGAATCTCGTTGAGTTTCGACATGCCGTGAACGTAGGGGCCCGTACGCGGCACGGATTCGTGCCGGAACACGAAGCCCGGGCCGCGACTCCGTGCTTCCGCACGAAGTCAGCGGCCCCAGACCTGTGCAGTTCGCACGGGTCGCGGGCCGGCACGCAGCCCTGGTGTGTCCTGACATCTGTGGGGCGGGCTGCCGGCTCTGGACGCGGTCCGGACCGGAGCCCGTGCCACATGCCTCCGCGGTAACGAGGACACGGCCGTGTCTCCTCAGTGCGCCACTCGCGGCTCCGGGTGTGAGCAGTTGCGGTACAGAAAGTGCCGCTGAGATTGATCATGGTCCGGCCGGCGTCGGGTGAGCGGATCATCCGGCCGCCGCCGGATGCGGACTCGGCGGGAGGATGTCGTCGGCGTCCTGGAGGCCGGCGGCGTCCGCGCGGGCCGCCGCGACGGCTTCGGGGGACGCCTGCTTCTTCTCGTGCTCGGCAAGTGCCCGGTAGATGCTCGCGACGCTGGGAGCCTGGCCCGTGCCGGTGGGGATGATCAGGTCGGGCTGGATCCACGGACCGGAAGGGCGCTTCGCGGTCGCCGGGCCGTCACGTTTGATCTTGCTCGGCCAAGGGACCGTCTGTGCGCATCAAGGTGGGTGCCCGTGCGGCTTCGCCGGCCCTGCCGTCGCGCTCACCCCCTGCAGAGTCAGCGAACCTTAATAAGAGCCTCATTTGCCTATAAGTTATAGGTTCGTGCATGCTAGTCATAGGCATGCTGAGAGTAGGTGATGGTTGTGGTTCGGGCAGGACCGAGCCCGGAGCGGCTGACGCTCGCTGGTGCGGAACTCGCCGATGAGGCCGGTTTCGACCGGGTGGCCCTGTCCGCGCTCGCCCGGCGTTTCGACGTGAAGCCGGCGAGCCTGTACGCGCATGGGAAGAACTCCCACGACCTCAAGACCCGGATCGCGCTGTTCGCGCTGGAGGAACCCGCCGACCGGGTCGCCGACGCCGTGGCCGGGCGCGCGGGCAAGGATGCCCTGACGGCTTTCGCGAACGCCTACCGGGACTACGCCCGCGCACCCGGGCCGGTACGAAGCAGCGCGGTACCGGCTCGACCCGCAGACCGCCGCGGCCGGCGCCGGCGTCCGGCGCGCGCAGATGACTCGGGCAATCCTGCGCGGCTACGACCTGGCTGAGCCTGACCAGACGCACGCGGTCCGCATGCTGGGCAGCTTCTTCCACGGCTACGCCCCTTGGAGGCAGCCGGCGGCTTCGACCACACCGGCATCGCCGCGCAGCTGTCCTGGGCCTGGACCCTGGACTGCCTCGACACCGCATTGCCGCGACCGGTCCGCCCCCTGACCGGTCGCGGCACCCGCGACGGCTTCTCCATACCGACCCGACACCTCACCCCAGAACGAGAAGGCTTGAGGCAATGAGCAGCGAACAGATCACCACCCCCATCACCGTCGACTTCCTGCACGGACACCTCGACGTGGAAGAGACTGCCCACGGCCTGCTGCCCCACCGGCTGCCTGCCTGGGCGCGCCGCCAGATCCCCGACGACCTGCTGGCCGTGGCCGAGGCTCAGCCCTCCGGTGTCCGGCTGGCCTTCCGTACGAGCGCCACCGCCGTCCGCCTGGACACCCTGCCGACCAAACGCGTCTACCGGGGCTTCCCGCCCCCGCCGGACGGCGTCTACGACCTCCTGGTCGACGGCCGCCTCACCGCCCAGGCCACCGTGGAGGGCGGAAACCTGCGCACCGTCACCGACATGCAGACCCAGACCGCGGAATTCACCCCAGGCCCTGCCGGCACCGCCCACTTCACCGGCCTCCCCGCCGGCGAGAAGGACATCGAGATCTGGCTCCCGCACGCGGAGATCACCGAGGTCATCGCCCTGCGCACCGACGCCCCCGTCGAGCCGGCCCCGAAGACCGGGCGCCGGGTGTGGCTGCATCACGGCAGCTCCATCAGCCACGGATCCAACGCCGTCTCCCCCAGCACCATCTGGCCCGCGCTGGCCGCCTCCGCAGGCGATGTGGAGCTGATCAACCTCGGATTCGGCGGCAGCGCGCTGGTCGACCCGTTCACCGCCCGCGCGATGCGCGACACCCGCGCGGACCTGATCAGCCTCAAGCTCGGCATCAACGTCGTCAACAGCGACGCCATGCGCCTGCGCGCCTTCGCCCCCGCCATCCACGGCTTCCTCGACACCATCCGCGAGGGCCACCCCACGACCCCTTTGCTCCTGGTCTCCCCTGTCCTGTGTCCGACCCACGAGAACACCCCCGGACCTCTCATGCCGGACCTCTCCAATGGAGCCCTGAAGTTCAAGGCCACCGGTGATCCGGCCGAGACCGCCGCCGGACGGCTGACGCTCACGATCGTCCGCGACGTCCTGGCCGACCTCGTCAAGCAGCGGTCCGCCGAGGACCCCAACCTCCACTACCTCGACGGACTCGACCTCTACGGCGAGAACGATCACGACGAGTTCCCCCTGCCGGACGCGATCCACCCCAGCCCCGAAGGACACCGCCGCATCGGCGAGAACTTCGCCAAGCTCGTCTTCGCAGACAACGGGCCCTTCGCCATCACAACTGGCTGAAGGATCAACCCGACACCCTGGCACCGCTCGTAAGCTGCCGTCCACAGGCTCATCAACAAAGCGGGACGGCATGACGGGCAGCAGTTCTGCGATCAGACCGGACGACCGCCGGGCCGGCACCCCCGTTGTGGTTGAGGCGCTGCGCATCACCGGTCGCAATCGGCGCCCCGTGTCCGGCTCCGCCGTCCTGGCCGGCGGGGCGGCGCTGCTTGTCGGAGGGGTAATCGTCGCAGGTGCCTTCGCCGCATCATGAGGCCTCTTCCAGGAAGCCAGAAGCGACGCCGAGCTCGCCATCGAAAACGAGGAGTCCTGCGTCGCGTAAGCCGACCCAGGACGGAAGGCACTTCCCACCGTCCCCCGGGGAGAGGTGATCGCCGACGTACTTCGCGTTCGGCCTGGTGGCGGTGAAGTCACGGCCGATCAGGTCCGAAGCCTTCGCCGCGGTCGGGTCCGCGATCGCGGTGCGGTGCCGGCGACGCGGCCGCACGCCCGCCGGGTTGATGCTCCGCATCACGCGCGCGATGCGCTCGTGGTTGACCCGCTCACCGTTCTCCCGGAGTTCGGCGGTGATCCTCGGGACACCGTGGGTGCCGTCCGATTCGCGATGCACGGCCCGTATGCGGGTGGTGAGGCGGGCGTCGGCCGCCCGCCGGGCAACCCGGTCCGCGCCGTCCGCGCCCGTCACCGGCTCCGCCCACGGGCGGGCGGTGCCCAGCCACCTCTCCACGCGTTCCGACGGTGCACCGCGCGCCAGAGTCTTCTGGCGGAGCCGGTTCCGAAACAGGGGTGATCTCGGTCCTCATGAGGACGCTGTGGGCCAGGTGTGCAGGAGGATGTCCAGGGCGTTGAGGATCTCGGTCCAGCTCTCCTGCGCGTCGGGGGAGCTGTGGCTGAAGCCTCCCGCGCCCTCCAGACCGACGAATCCGCTGAACACGCTGCCCAGCAGTCGCACGGCGTGTGTCTGGTGCGGTTCGGCCAGGTCGTATCCGCGCAGGATCGCCCGCGACATCTGGGCGTGCCGCACACCGGCGCTGGAGGCGGCCGCCTCCGGGCTGAGCCGGAACCGGGTGGCGGCGAAGCGGCCCGGGTGCTCGAGGGCGTAGTCGCGGTAGGCGTTCGCGAACGCGGTCAGCGCGTCCTTGCCGGCCCGGCCGGCCACCGCGGCGGACACCAGGTCGGCCAGCTCCTCCAGGGCGAGCAGCGCGATCCTGGTCTTCAGGTCGTGGGCGTTCTTCACATGCGAGTACAGGCTCGCGGTCCTGACGCCGAAGCGTCGGGCCAGCTCCGAGGGAGTGGTCTGCTCGAATCCGATCTCGTCGGCCATCTCGGCCCCTGCCTTGACCAGGCGTTCCGTGGTCAGTCCTGCGCGCGCCACACCCGTCCTCCACATCGCTCACCGAGCCAGCCTTGGAACATTATGGACTTGCCTAAATTGTTTAGGCAAATTACCGTCATTTTTATGAAACCTCTGACGGAACCAGAGATCCGCAACGCCTTCGTGAACTGCACCAAGGGAGAGGCCAAGCGTCTGTACGTGCCCCGCGAGCTGAGCGGGGAGCCATGGAGCGACCTGGACTTCCTGGGCTGGCGGGACCCTCGCGCCCCCGACCGGGCCTACCTCGTGGCGGAGCTGAACGGCCCCCCGGTGGGCATCCAGCTGCGCTCCTCCGGCGCCGGTTCGTGGCAGACCCGGCGCAGCATGTGCTCGGTGTGCGTGACCACGCACACCGGAGGTGTCTCCCTGATGGTGGCACCGAAGGCCGGGAAGGCCGGCCAGCAGGGCAACTCGGTCGGCACCTACATCTGCAGCGACCTGGCCTGTTCCCTGTACGTGCGCGGGAAGAAGGACGCGGGCATGGGCGGACGCCTCCATGAGTCCCTCACCCCGCAGGAGAAGGTCCAGCGGACCGTGGCCAACCTCGCCGCGTTCATCGCCGAGGTGGTCGCGTGAGCCGGACTCCGAGCGACCGCCCTCAGGACGTGGCCCGCACCGACACCCCGACAAGGAGCACCGACATGACGAACAGCACGGAGCCGACGAGCCAGCGGACGAAAATGACCCTGCACGTCTACACGGTGAACCAGGACTGCGCCGTCGTTGAGGACCGCGGCACGATCGACGTTCCCGACGTCCGGGAGCCGCTGTCACTGATGGAGTACCTGTACCCGCCCTGTGCCTGCCCGCGCTGCCGGGCCGGCGAGGCGGCCGCCTCCTGACATCCCAAGGGTCCGACAGCCGTGGCCCGGCCGGGCTGCCCCGATACGACCCGACCGACCGGCACCCCGGTCTCGTGCACATGTCGTTCCACCAAGGCGAACGAGAACCTGGTGGACGTCGCTCAGCACGCCGTCGACACGACGCCGAAGGGATCCGGCGTGCCCCGCCTGGTGGTCGCGTCCGAGGTTTACCGCCAGTGGGCGGTTGACCATCCAGAACGCTTCCCACTCGCCCACGGTGGCGCCGCTGCGGCACTACGCGGACCGGTGGACGGTTCCTCCACCCCAGGTCTCGCCGCGCGTGCATCTCCGCACCACGCTGCCGCTCACCGGGACCTGTGGCACCGACCTTCGTGGTGGACGTACCTGTTCTTGAGGCGACACCGGGTATCAGGCCGGCGTGAACGCGGCCGAGCTGCTGTCCGGTGATCCGCAACGCCCCGCACCGCGGCGGGCACGCGGCTCGGCCGAGCCCTCGCCGGTCGGGGTCGTGGCGCGGTTCGGCCCGGGCGACTGGCACCGGCGCGGGCACGACCATCGCCGGGCACACCCTGCGGGACGTGGGGACGGATCTCTGCGTGCGGGTGGGCGGCACGAGCACCGACGAGGCCGAGCCGCTCGCCGACGGTCCGGAGAACCCCTGACGCGACCTGCGTTTCTGCTCCCAACCCGTGCTCGCCGAGGTCCGCTGACCCCACGGCCACCGGGACCCGCCCCTGCGCCGCGCCGCAGATCGTGATGAGGGTGGGCGAACTTCCCGACCCGGGGTGTGCTCGGCGGCGACAGATGTCATCGCCGTCCGTCGCAGCGTCAAGCCAAGTCGTCGAACTGTGCGAGGAGCGTGTCGGCGGTGATGTCGGCCGTGCCGCCGGCCCCCTCGGCATGCGGCGCCAGTTCGGCCCAGATGACTTTGCCGCCCGGCGTGTAGCGGGTGCCCCAGCGTTGTGCGTAGTGGGCCACCAGGAACAGTCCCCGGCCGCCCTCGTCGGTGGTCGCGGCTCTGCGCACCTGTGGGGATGTGCTTCCGGCGTCGGACACCTCGCAGGTCAGGGTCGCGTCGTACAGCAGACGCACTCCGATCGGCTCGGTCCCGTACCGGATCGCGTTCGTGAGCAGTTCGCTGAGGATCAACTCCAGGGTGAAGGCCGTTTCCTCCAGGCCCCACTCCCGTAGTCGCCGAGCGCACTGCCGGCGCACACCCGCCACCGCCCGCGGGTCCGACGGCACGTCCCACTCCGCCACCTTCGACGGATCGAGCAACCGGGTGCCCGCCACCAACAGCGCGATGTCGTCGGACGGGTGCTCCGGCAGCAACGCGTCGAGGACCATGTGGCACATCTCCTCGGGAGTACGGTCCGACGCACCACGCAACGCTTCGTGCAGCAGCGCGAGTCCGCTGTCGATGTCCCGTTTCCTGTCCTCGATCAGCCCGTCGGTGTACAGCACCAGCTTCGAGCCCTCGACCAGGCGCAGTTCCGCTGTCTCGAAGGGGACGCCGTTGAGGCCCAGTGGAGGGGAGACGGGCACCTGCGGACTGTCGACGGATCCGTCCGGCAGCACCACCACCGGCGCCGGGTGCCCGGCCCGGGCCACCGTGCACGTCCCGGTCACCGAGTCGTAGACCGCGTACAGACACGTCGCCCCCGTCACGCCGGTGCTCTCGCCGTCGCCCGTCTCCTCGTCGGTCCTCGTGTCGGCGTCGATGCGAATCACCAGGTCGTCCAGGTAGGCCAGCAGCTCGTCCGGCGGCAGGTCGAGCGCGGAAAGATTGTGCACGGCGGTCCGCAGCCGACCCATCGTCGCCGCAGCGTGCAGGCCGTGGCCGACGACATCGCCGACCACCAGCGCCACCCGGCTGCCGGGCAGCGGGATGACGTCGAACCAGTCCCCGCCCACCCCCGCCTCCGCGGGCAGGTACCGCCATGCCGCCTCCAGGGCGTTCTGTTCCGGGACCCCCCTCGGCAGCAGGCTCCGCTGCAGTGCGACGGCCATCGCGTGCTCACGCGTGAACCGGCGGGCGTTGTCGAGGGCGACCGCCGCCCGTGCCGCCAGTTCCTCGGCGAAGGCCAGGTCGTCCTCCTCGAAGGCAGGTCGGCCCTCCGTGCGCCAGAAGTGCACCATGCCCAGCACCGCGCCCCGCGCCCGCAGGGGCACCGTCACCAGCGACCGCAGACCGTACTCCGGCATCGCCCGCACCTGGTCCCAGTCCTGGTTCTGGTCCTGCTCCGGGTTCTGGTCCTGCTCCGTAGGCGGCGGACCGGCCACGTCGCGCGGGGCCGTCTCCGCGACGGCCCGGCCCGACTCCAGTGCCCGGGCCGGTGCGGTCCCGGGTACGACCGTGATCAGCTTTCCCACCGGGGGGAGCCCCGTTGCCCCGGCTGCGCCGCACACCGCCGTGCGACGCAGCGGTCCCCATGCCTCGGATGTCGGTTCCTGCCCCCGAGGCACCGCCTCCAGCAGGTCCACGGCCGCGATGTCGGCGAACCGCGGCACCGCCACCTCGGACAGTTCCTCCGCCGTGCGGGTTACATCCAGTGTCGTCCCGATCCGCATGCCGGCGTCGTACAGCAGCGTCAACCGGGCCCGGGCGACCTCGGCCCGTCCCGTGACCGCGGCCAGTTCGGTGGTGTCCCGGAGGGTCGTCACGCTGCCGGGCTGCCCGCCACGGGGGGACGTGATCCGTTTGTTCACCGCCAGCAGCCGGTCACCCGCCAGCCGCACCTCGTCCGTGACCGGCTCACCCGACGCAAGCACTCCGTCCATGCCCTCGTCGAGTCCGAGCGAGCCGATCGGACGGCCCTCCACCTCCGCCGGCAGGCCCAGCAGCCGCCGGGCCTCGTCGTTGGCCAGCACCAGCCGTCCGTCGGACCCTGTGATGAGCACGCCTTCCCGTACCGCGTGCAGCACCGCGTCATGGTGGTCGTACATCCGCGCCATCTCCACCGGGCCCAGGCCGTGCGTCTGGCGGCGCAGCCGGCGCGCCACGAGTGCCGTCCCGGTCGTGGACACGGTGAACGCGACGGCGCCGGTGATGAGGATGATCGGCAGCTGGTTCGCGGCCATACTGGTCACGTTACGGACCTTGAGCCCGGAGGACACCAGGCCGATCACCGAGCCGTCGGGTCCGGTCACCGGCACCACCGCCTGGACGACGCGGCCCGACGGAGTGTCGAGCGTCTCGACGAAGACCTCGCCGCGCAACGACGGCTCGATGTTTCCGACGAACTTCTTGCCGATCCGGTCAGGGATCGGGTTGGTGTAACGGATGCCGTTCGTGTCCATGACGGTGATGAAGTCGACACCGCTCCTCTTCCGGACCGTCTCGGCCCGCGGCTGGAGTTCCGCCGTCGGATCCGGGGAGTCCAGCGCAGCCTCCATGCCCGGAGCGTTGGCGAACGCCTCGGCCACGGCCACCGACTGCCGTCTGGCCTCCCTGGTGCTGTCCCGGTGAGCCTGCAGGATCAGCGCCGTCACCGCGGCCACGACCAGCAGCACCACGATCACGACCTGGAGGAGGAACACCTGACCGGCGGCGCTGTGCGGACTCAGCAGGGCGCGCCGACCCGTACCGGAAGCGGAGCCGGGCGGCGCGTGCCGGATTCGGCGGAAGTGTGCCTTCATGATCACCCCTCGCCCGGCTCACGCGTCGGGAAGTGCCCCCACGCGTTTACACCAGAGGCTTTTCACCCGCATTCTAAGGGTTGGTGAAATATTTACCCTTTTACGTTTCCACTCAGCCGGACGACTCGGCCGGGGCCTCTCCTGGGTGCGGGCGGCACAGGGAGACGGGGCGGCCGGGGCATCGGCTGCTGAGCAGACCGGGTTGCCGGTCTTGTCGGGACGCGGCGGATGTGGTGCCCTCGTCGCTATCAGCTCGAAAGGCGCCGGCTCCATGAACGCACACGCCCACGGTGGCCTGGTCAGGGTTCTGCACCATCTCGGGGCCACCCTGCTCGAGGTGGTCCACGGCGGGGCACGCGACACCGCGGCCATCGGCGGCGTGGTCATCCACGACCCCGTGGACGACTCCGCGCCGCCGCCGCACGCCTTGGTGCTGGGCGTCGGCCTGCGCGATCCGGACGAGGTCGCCCGGCTGCTCGGTGAGCTGGGGCGCCGGCAAACCGTCGCCCTGGTGGTGCGAGCCCCGGTACCGGTGGACGCGAGGGTGGCGGCGGCGGTCGAGACGTCGGGCGTCGGGCTCCTCGGACTGACCCGCGGGGCGTCCTGGGTGCAGGTGGCCGCCATGCTGCGCGCGGTCCTCGCCGAGGGCGACATCGGCGGGGACGGTCCCGAGACCCTGGGCAGTACCCTGTCCGGTGACCTGTTCGCGCTCGCCAACTCGATCGCCGCGCTGATCGACGCGCCGGTGACGATCGAGGACCGCCACTCACGGGTGCTGGCCTTCTCGGGCCAGCAGGACAGGGCCGACGCCTCCCGAGCCGAGACGATTCTCGGCCGTCAGGTCCCCGAGCGGCTATGGCGTCAGCTCACCACCCGCGGCCTTTTCCGCGACCTCTACCGCAGTGACGGGCTGGTCCACATCCCACCGCTGCCGGACGGGATGGACGGCACCACCGTGCCGCGCGTCGCGGTCGCCGTCCGGGCAGGCGATGAGGTGGTCGGCTCGATCTGGGCCGCCGTGCGCGAGCCCCTCAGCCCGGGGCGGTCACAGGCGCTGCGCGACTCGGCCAAGATCGTCGCCCTCCACATGCTCCGACTGCGGGCCGGGGCCGACGTCGAACGCAGGCTGCGTGCCGATCTGGTCAGTACCGCCCTCGAGGGAGGGGCCGGTGCCCGAGAGGCGCTGAACAGGCTGGGCCTGTCCGGCGGACCCGTCGTGGTACTGGCCCTCGCGCTGTGCGACGACACCGGCGAGAAGCCGGTGACCGGGGCGGAGGCGGAGCTCGCGACCGAGCGGGCGCGCCTGGCCGACGCCTTCGCGATGCACCTGGCGGCCGTGCACCCGCACTGCGCCGCCGCCCTGCTCGGCGACACCGCCTACGGGCTGGTCCCCGCCCAGCAGGACGGCGGGACCGGTGAGGAGCGTGCGGCGCGGATCGCCGCCGACTTCCTCGACCGGGTGGTGACGCGCACCGCAGCGGTGATCGGTGTGGGTCCGACGGGTGCGGACGCCGTCGGCCTCGCGCACGCGCGCTCGGGCGCCGACCGGGCGCTGCGGGTGCTCCGTGCCCGGGCGTCCGAGCGCCGGGTGGCCCGGCTCGCCGACGTACAGGTCGAAGCCCTGCTCTGCGACCTGCGCGACCTCGTGGCCGCTCGGGGCGACGAGCCCGGCGGTCTGATCGCGAGGCTGGCCGCCTACGACGAGCGGCGCCGTGCGAATCTCGTCGAAACGCTGCGCGCATGGCTCGACGCCTTCGGCGACATCACCGCGGCCGCGGCCGCGGTACACGTCCACCCCAACACCTTCCGCTACCGTCTGCGCCGTCTCACCGAGGTCGGCGGCATCGACCTGGACGACCCCGAGGCGCGCTTCGCCGCCATGCTCCAGCTCCGTCTGCTCCCCCTGCCGCGCACCTCGCCATGAGCACCGGCAGGTCACCGCTGGGCCCAGCGGGGCCCCGCTGGGCCGCCGACGGCGTCCGGCGGGCAGCCGAGCCGCCCCCGGGTCGCCACCAGCAGGACGACGGCCACCACCACCGAGCTGACCAGGAACGCGTGGTCGGTGTACCGGAACGACAGTGACGGGAACATGTCGGACCAGGCGACGGAGAAGAAGTTGTTGACGCTGGTGTGCAGCACCATGGCCAGCAGCAGGCTCTGACCGGTGTGGTTGAAAACCCAGGTCATGACGAAGCTGAACGCCACGGTGATGGCGAGGAACTCCACCGGCTTGTCCCAGGAGACGTCCGGCCAGCCGCCCCACTCACTCAGGAAGAGCGGCAGGTGCCACACGCCCCACAGCGGGCCGAGGACGAGGGTGCCGCGCAGGGGGCCGAACTTGTGCTGCAGGCGCGGCATGGCGAAGTCGCGCCAGCCGGGCTCCTCGGCGAGGCCCGTGGTCAGTATCTGCAGGATCAGACCCGGTACGTACGCGGCCAGCAGAACCGCACTCGGCATGCCCGGAAGCTGACCGGACAGCAGGACGGTGGTGAGGGTGAGCACCGCGGGCACCGCGATCGCGATGCCCACGTACCAGCTCCAGCCGACCCGCCACTTGGTCATCCGCCCGATCCAGGCCCGCAGGCCGGGGCGGCCGTCGGCGACAACGGTCACCACCAGGGCCGACAGCACCGGCCCGAGGTAGGCACCGGGAATGACTCCCAGGAGCTGGCTGGTGCCGAGCACCGAGGGAAATGCGAAGTGCAGCACGCCCAGGCCGTTCTCGGACAGGATGTACGGCGTCCAGGCCACCCAGCTCAGCAGGAACGCGAGGGCGAAGAACCAGGTCAGCGGGAAGCGCCGGACATGTCCACGTACTCCGGCAGGCGTCGGCGGGCCATGGTGTGCGGGTGGGACGGCCGTTCCGACGTATGCCTGGTTGCTCATCGCCGTGTCCTTTCGAGGTGCTGGATGCGATGCCCTCAGCACATCAGCGGGCAGTGCGGATTTCACTGCGCTGGGCACCCCGAAAGCCGGTACAGCCTGCTGTACCGGTCACCGGCAGCGGGCCCTCCTCCATGTGATGGTCCGTCACCAACGTGCCACACTGATTCGCTCTGGAGAGAAGACGGGGCGTGACCAGGGATCCCGGAGCCCTCTCATGGATCACAGAGCGGGAACGGCGCTCACGGCCTCGTCCTCGGTGAGCTTCGGCCGGCGCGCGCCGGCCCGGCCGCGGGGGGGGGGGGGGGGGGGGGGGGGGGGGGGGGGGGGGGGGGGGGGGGGGGGTTGCCCCCCCCCCCCCCCCCCCTAGTGGGGGGGGGGGGAGAGGG
>NZ_JBVIGA010000016.1:98864-164105 GCF_055571035.1 Streptomyces malachitofuscus
CGCACGGAAGAAAAGACGGTCCGAGATTAGAAATTCAGGACCCAATGTCGGAAGAAAAGAAAGGGAGACCCGCACCCAATCTGTTCATTTTGGATTTCCCCCCCCCCCCCCCCCCCCCGGCCGCGGGCTCGCACGGAGGCGAGCCCGTCGGCGCTTGCGGGGGGCATCAGTCCGCCGTGCCGTACCTGAGTCCGTCGAAGGTGAGGTCGAGGAGGCGTTCGGCCTGCTCGCGCTCCTCGGGCTTTCCCGAGGCAAGGGCGACGCCGGTGAGAGCGGCGAACATGACGGCCGGGCTGACGTCCGACCGGATGGCCCCAGCGGCCCTCGCGGCGTCCATGAGCAAGGTGAGGGCGGTCATGATCAGCTCGCGGCTGTGGGCGTAGGGGTTGACGCCGGAGTCGACGACGGCGCGGAGGGCCTCTGCCATCCCCAGTTTCGCGGTGGCGTAGTCGATGAAGCGCCCCATCCAGGCGCGGAGCGCCTCGCGTGGCGGCATGGCCGCCAGGAGTTCGCCGGCGGCGTCGCACAGCCGGCTCAGCTCGTTGCGATAGGCGGCCTCGATCAGCGCCTCCCGAGTGGGAAAGTTCCGGTAGAGAGTGCCCGAGCCCACGCCCGCTTCCTTGGCGATGCGCTCAAGGTGCGCCTCCAGCCCTTCCTCGGCGAAGACGCGCACGGCCGCGGAGAGGATCTTCTCCCGGTTGCGCCGCGCGTCGGCCCGCAGCGGTCGCCCGGTGTCTGCAGTCACGGGATGGCCCTTCCTCGTCAGAAGTAAGTGGCGGCGCCTCCACTCTTGCTAAGTGGCGGCGCCTCCACTTACATTCGGAGAACCGGCGGCGCCTCCACTTACGAGTGTAGAGCACATACCGCCGTCGTCCGCAGGGTGCGGGCGAACCACTCAGAGGAGAAAACGATGAGCCTCCCTCTCGAAGGCAAGGTCGCCGTCATCACCGGCGGCGCGTCCGGCGTCGGCCTGGGCATCGCCCAGGAACTCGTGGACCAGGGCGCCCGCGTGGTCATCACCGACCTGCAGCAGAAGCCGCTGGACGAGGCCGTCGCCACGGTCGGCCCGAACTCCTCGGGCATCGTCGCCGACGTCACCAAGCTCGCCGACATGGAGGCGATGTACCAGGAGGTCATCGCGCGCCACGGACGCCTCGACGCGGTCGTGGCCAACGCCGGCATCGGCGCCCACGCCCCGCTCGGCGCAATCACCGAGGAGCAGTTCGAGCGGACCTTCAACGTCAACGCCAAGGGCGTCCTGTTCACCATCCAGCCGGCGATCCCGCTGCTGCCGACCGGCGGCACGGTCGTCATCATCGGCTCGACCGCCTCCATCCAGCCCCCGGCCGCCATGAGCCTGTACGGCGGCGCCAAGGCCGCCGTACGCGCCTTCATCCGCTCCTGGATCCAGGACATCAAGGGCACCGGCATCCGCATGAACGTCCTCAGCCCAGGCGCCGTGGACACCGAGTCCCTGCGCCGCGCCCTCGGCATGGCGCAGGGCGCCGACGCCGTTGCCGCCGCGGTCCAGAAAATGGGCGAAGGCAACCCCACCGGCCGGATCGCCGACCCCCGCGAGATGGGCAAGGCCGTGGCCTTCCTCTCCGGCGACGCCTCCAGCTTCATCACCGGCGTCGAACTCTTCGCCGACGGCGGCATGGCCCAGGTCTGAGCGGCCAAGCAGTCGCGCGCCCGGCGACCGGGCCCGCCTGGCGCGCGTCACCCCGGCCGCCATCCCCTTCCCGGGCCCCGGTTTCGACCGGGCTCCTCCCGCCGACCCGCACACGCCCGCGAGCCCCCACCCTCTCTATCGGGGTTAGGCCAGGCCTCCCCGCACACCGCTCACACTCCGCCGGCCCTGGAGGACCGGCACCGGACCCCGCCATGTGGACAACGCAGCGCTTCCCTGCCGCCGTACCGCTGACTTCGTCCGCCCAATCGCCAGCCACGCCGCAGCGCAGCAGCCGGGCGGCGTTCGGCATCATGATCGTGCTGGTCGGGCAGCTGATGCTCACCCTCGACGGCACGGTCGTCGACGCGCCCTGCCCCGCATCGGCACTGGTCTCAACCTGAGCCCGTCCGCGTCAACGCCTGCACCCTCGCCTGCGGCGGGGCTGATGCTGACGGGCGGTCGGCTCGGAGACACCTACGGCCGGCGTCGCGTCTTCTTCAAGGCCTGAGCGTCTTCACCGCTACTCGGCGGCTTCGCCGGAGTGCCGACCTGCTGATCGCCGCCCGCACGGCGCAGTGCACCGGAGACCGCCTGGTTCTGACTGAGCAGCACCGAGCCGTAGGGCACACCCCTGTCCGCCTCGGATTCAACACTCCGTGGCAGAGGAGCGTATTCCACAGTGAACGTCGTCTCATGCGCACTCGGCGGACCGTCGTCGCCCGGCGGGCCGCCGGACACGCAGATTGGTTGGCCCGCGCCGTGTCCGAACAGCCCTCACCCGTGGATCCCGACAGGAAGTCCCGTCATCCGTCCCTTCCGGTCCGTGTGAAGGGCGCGTCGGGTGTGTCACGCCGTCAGCTGCTCGGCACGGCCGGCGCCACCGGAATGCTGCTCGGCGCCGCGGGCGGGGTGGCGGGGCACGCAGCGGCCGCACCCGGGAACGTCACGCCGCTCACCGCGCTCGGCTCCGACCGGTCACCGTTTCACGGCACGTATCAGTCCGGCATCACCAGTGAACTTCAGTCACGCGGTCATCTCCTCTCGTTCGATCTCGCGGCCGGAGCCGGCCGCAGGGAGGCCGCCGCACTGATGCGCCGGTGGTCGGCGACGGCCGCGCGGCTCATGGCGGGCGAGCCGGCCGGTGACGGGAACCTCGACGTGGCCCGGGATGCGGGGCCTTCCTCGCTGACGGTCACCTTCGGCTTCGGTCACTCCTTCTTCGACCGGACGGGACTGCGGCGTCAGCGGCCCCGCGCGCTGGACCCGCTGCCCGACTTCTCCTCCGACCGGCTCGACAAGGCCCGCAGCAACGGCGACCTGTGGGTGCAGATCGGCGCGAACGACGCGCTGGTCGCCTTCAACGCCATGCGCGTGATCCAGCGGAACGCGGGCTCCGCCGCCCGTGTGCGCTGGCAGATGAGCGGCTTCAACCGTTCCCCGGGCGCCACCGTCCGTCCCATGACGGCCCGCAACCTGATGGGCCAGATCGACGGCACCCGCAATCCGCGCCCGGGCGACGACACATTCGAGAAGAGCGTCTTCGTCCCCGCCGACGGCGAGCCGGACTGGATGGCGAACGGCTCCTACGTCGTTGTGCGCCGCATCCGCATGCTGCTCGACGACTGGGAGAAACTGTCGCGCGAGGACCAGGAGAAGGTCATCGGGCGGCGCAAGTCCGACGGGGCGCCCCTGACCGGGGGCACCGAGACCACCGCGATGGAACTGGAGAAGACCGACGCCGACGGAAACCTCGTCGTCCCCATCAACGCCCACGCCCGGGTCAGCCGGCCCGACTACAACCAGGGCGCGACCATGGTACGCCGCATGTTCTCCTACCACGACGGCCATGACAAGGACGGCAAGCAGGACGCGGGCATGCTGTTCATCTGCTGGCAGGCGGACCCCTTGCGCGGCTTCGTACCGGTGCAGCGCCATCTGGACCGCGGCGACGCGCTGTCGCAGTACATCCGGCACGAGGCGAGCGGCCTGTACGCGGTTCCGGGCGGGGCGGCGGACGGCGAGTACGTGGGACAGCGACTGCTGGAGGCATGAGCCACACACAGCGTCGGACGCCGCCGTGGAACCCGCTCGCACCATCCGTAAGCGGAGTCGTCCGCTCCAGCCCTCGGTGGACCGACGCGGTACGGGAGGGCGTGTGCAACTGCGCCGCTCAGGTTCCGTGCTGGAGTACTGGCGGGGCAGGCCGTCGCGGGACGACGTCGGTTCGGCGCCGCTGCTCTGCCGCAAGGGTGGTCCGCGGCCCACGGGACTTACGCAAGCCGAGGTCGAGCGGGCTACGCCGGGGCCGGTGGGTGCAGAAGATCAGGTCAGGGAGTGATGCGTTCCTCCACGGATCTGCTGATGCGGCTGACGGACCTGCTGTGCGTGCTGCCGGACCAGGACCGCATCGCCTACCTGAACCTGTACGGCGGCGAGCCGATCCATCCGGCCGCGCCGCCGTCCGTAGACGCTGCCGGCCGAGGCTCGCGACCTCCTGCTGGACGAGCCCCCCGTCCGCTGCGGCATCCCCGGCGTGGAGAGGGGACGGCGCACGTGACGGACGCGCACACCTCCGGCGACGTGCCCCTCACCGTGCTGTTCCGGTCCGCCGCGCAGACCTCGTCCGATGTCCAAGGAAACGTGATGCATGTCTTACTGCCCGATGACCCGGTATTCCTCGCTCGGTTCTTCATGCTCGACAAGCCCTTCGCCGAACTGGACGGCCTGTACGCGGAGTGGATCGGCGCAAAGCGGGCCAACGTGGTGCGCACCGCCTACGACAGCTGGACGGACCTCGCGCGGCTCCTGCCCCCCGTCCTGCAGTGGGCATTCCCTGTCGATGGGGGAGGCCCGCAGGGTTACACCCTGGTCGACCCGCTGGGCCGTCGGCTGCCGAGCATGTACATCCTTGAGGACGGAGACGGTCATCTGGAGCGGCTGGTGGCCTGCCTGCGTATGCTGTCCGGGGCTCAGGTGTGGGACGCCGACGATCCGCTCACTTTGGCCCTGAACGATCTGGCCGAGACCTACACCGACTGGGTCGATGGCCTCCGCCGCGTGGTAGGGGTGCTGAGCCTCCATGTTCCGCCGCCCCTGCTGGAGATCTTCCGGAGTGCCGCTCCGGCCGGGCCGAACCTGGCGCTCGCTCTCGACGCCGACCAGGCCGACAGCTACCGTGAGTTGTCCTCGCGGATCGTGTACGCTCTCAGCGCCGGTGACCAACTGGGCTGCACCATGCACCAAATGCTCTACGTCCCGTGAGCTGCGGCTGTTCTCCCGCACTTCGTTACTCGACATCTCGAAGCGTGGATAACGGCCGCGCCCGGGAAGAACCGCAAGTCAGCAGGACGAGTGACCTGCGTGTTCAACGCCAGGCTGAGACGAACGTCAGCAAGGGCAAGCGCCACACCGGCCGCAGTTCCGTACTCGTTGATTCCGGTGCACGGATACGGCATCGCCACGGGGCAATGGAGGCGCGGATGCTCGACTCCCACGGGACAGGTACGGCCCCGCTGATGCCCGCCAGCGCGGCCATCCGCCACGGCGCGCGGCCGGTCCTTCTCGCCGAGACCACCGTCTACCGCGCCGCGTGAGGAGAGCACGTTGCGCTCCTGAACGACCGCTCTGCCCCAGCCGTGGCCGGTCTGAGGCACGGACGCCGCCACCCGGCCGGTCCCCGCCGCGCGCTATCGCGTCCGCGCCCTGCGACCTCTCCTACCGAGTGCCGTACTTGACCGTCCACTTCTGATTGCCCGACCCGTTGCACGGCGCAATCGACTCGACAGGCCGAGGGCAAGGGTGCCGATGTATGCGGCGGTACGCCTCAACAACGGGTTGTCCGATCTGGGATCGCCAGCGGATGTGGACGCTTCTCCCCTCAGCGGGAGCAGCTGCGCTCACCTCCCACAACGGCGCCTGACAGCAACTGGTTCGATACACAGGTGTGTCGGCGCTCCGTTGGATACCTCGGCACTGCGCGCGCAGCGGAAGGCTTCCCCGGCCTTGCACGAGGTGGCGGTGGCTGGTTCTCGAGGGCCCTCCCGGCCGGGCCGGATGTCGCGAGAGGCACCGAATCGGAGCGGAGAGTCCCGGCCCGGTCGCGTTCCCCTGTCGTCGACCTGCGCCGGTCCTGGCGTACCGGTGGTCCAACAGCTTGTCGGGGTCCGCCGGAGGGAAGGCCGGACACTGATGCGCGGGACGGCTGATGACGGCTGCTGTGCCGTCCGTGGTGCCGGGCTCGGGGCGTTGAGCCACGTGACGCAGGTCATACCGAAGACGATCCGCACGGGTGCGCGGACGCCGGTGACGGTCACGGACGCACTGCGACGGACCAGCCCGGGTTGTAGGTGCCGGGAACCTGCCACACCGGCCAGTCCTTTGCCCAGCTCGGCGGCTGCGTCCGGCGCAGCACCACGGCGTCGGGCAGGCCGAGGGCGGTCATGGCCTCCGATCCGCAGCCGGCCGTGTACGCGATGGGAATGGCCAGGCTGTTCCCTCTGATGGTGCACGGAGCACGCACTCCGTGCTCGGCGAGCACTTCCGCGATCAGCGGCCAGTCCGAGCGGGCCCGTTGCTGAATCTCGGCATGGGTGTGGGCGAGCAGCACCTGCACGATCACATGGCTGACGATCACTACGGTGAGGACAGTGGCGAGGAGTCGCGAGGTGCGAGCGCGGTCCGTCAGGGCGAGAAGGCCGACGGCGGCGGGAAGCGCCAGCAGGGCGTAGCTGGGAAACAGGAAGCGGGGTGCGGCATAGGGCACCAGGAACAGATAGGGCAGGGCCACCGCCAGGGCGACGGCCACGGCCAGCTGAAGCGGGGCCGGACGGCGCATGGTCCGCAGACCGAGGGCGGCCAGCGCGGGCAGCAGGACCCACCACAGGAAGACCGGGGAATCGATGCCGTCGCTTGTGCACGGGCGGCAGAGCAACGGGCCGTCGAGCGCCGTGAAGTGATCGTCCAGCGACAGGACGGGCTGCATACGACCCTGTATGTCGCTTGCTTCGGCAAGTCGTTGCGCAACCCCGCCGAACCGGATGTAAGCCTCGACGATCCATGGCACGGCACCCGCAGCGGCCCCTGCGGCAACCGCCGCGATGCGGCCCCAGCCGCGCCACAAGGGCACGATCGAGGCGGCGAGCACCAGCGGTACAGCCAAGGCCGCTCCGTCATTGGGGCGCATGAGTGTCACCACCGCCACGCCCGCCGCCACGCCCACGCACCGCGAACGCAGAAAGCACCCCACCGCTCCGCACGTGCCCATGGCGGCGTAATGGTTCGGCATGGCGGAATTGGCGTAGAACAGCACGGCCCACAAGCTCGCGTACGTTCCCGCCCCGGCCCACACCGCGGCAGGGCGGCGCACGACCCTCAGCCACGGGCAAAAGCCCAGGTAGAGCGCACCGGCCGCCAGCAGCGCCATCCAGATGCGCAGCAGTACCGTCGACCCGCTCCACGAGGCGACCGGGAACAGCAACAAGGGCACGCCGCGCGTCCTGGGCGCGCTGAAGGGGACGCCCGGTCCGAAGGGACCGAAGCGGGAGGCGTAGACGATCTCGTCCCAGCCGAGCGGCAGGGTGAGGGGAACCAGAGCCGCCGACAGCAGGAGGAAGGCCAGGCAGACGGCCACCAGCCTCCGGTGGGCCCGGCGGCCGGGCCGGAGCACCGTCGGAACGGGGATACTCAGCAAAGTCCTCCTCATCAGCGGCTCGGCAGTCAGCGGGAGTGGGTGCTGTGCCCACGCGGCAGGGGCACAGCACCTACGCCCTCGCGCCAGGGAACAGCACCCACTCGCACAACGGACTCCGCCGGGAACTGGTTCAGTCCACCGTTTGTCGGCGACGTCCCGGAACGCCGTACCGGGCGCTCACTCCGGAACGTCACCGGTTTTGTCGACGATGGCGGTCTTGAGGAGAGCCGAGCTGTCCAGGAGCGTTCCGGCCTTCGCATAGGACGCGTCC
Source organism: Streptomyces malachitofuscus (assembly GCF_055571035.1). Taxonomy (NCBI): domain Bacteria; kingdom Bacillati; phylum Actinomycetota; class Actinomycetes; order Kitasatosporales; family Streptomycetaceae; genus Streptomyces; species Streptomyces malachitofuscus. The sequence continues at coordinate 106,497 of NZ_JBVIGA010000016.1, forward strand.
TTGGTCAGACGCGTGCGGTGACCGAGGTAGGCGTAGTCCTCCTTGTTGAAGACCCACTCGGTGACGACGCCGTTCTTCTCGTCGCTCCGGGCGATGCCCAGGCCCTGGCGGCCGAGGGCGTCCGCGGCCTGCGGGGCCTCGGTGACGCCGGGGATCTTCGCCGCCGCCCGATAGAGGGCGGCGGCGGTACGCGGTGGCATCACACGGTCGAGGAGATCCCCGATCTGCTCGAAGACGGCCTGGTCGCGTTCCCTGTCGTCGGTCTGCGGGGTCTTGGCGTAGAGGTGGTCCAGCAGCTTGTCGGGGTCGGTCGGCAGGGAGCCGAGCCACTCATAGGTGGGTCGGCTGAACCCGGCCGGTGTACCGGCCGTGTCCCCGAGCTCGGCGTTGAGGCGTGTGGTCTCGCCGTCGGTCCGGATGACGCCCTGCGTCCTGACGGGCTCGGGGTTCTGGGAGAGCCACAGTTCGTAGTCGTGCAGCGGGCCGACGACGGCCTTGCCACTGGAGAGATCGGCCTCGCGGACCTTGGCCATCACGTAGGAGAACTGATCGTCCCGCACAGTGGGGGCGTCACGCTTTCCAGCAGCGTCGGAGATCTGGTGCAGGAGGGCGGACACGGGCTGCATGTCCGCGGTCGTACTGGAGGACGTGCCGGCGGCCGGCTCGTTGAGGGCGATTCCCGCGGTCACGATGCCGGCCAGGGCCAGCGCGGTCACTGGCGCCAGGAATACGGGGCGCAGCAGCCGGCGGGCCGGCCGGGCGGGGGTGGTGGCCTGGTCACGGTCGATGTGTCGCATCAGGATGTCCTTGTGATGGAGGTGCTGCTCGCGCGGAAGGTCCCAGTCGGCCGGGGCCGGCAGCAGACGGGCGATCTCGTCACGCTCGTCGGACGGCTCGGGGGAAGCGGAGTTCGTCCTGCCGTTCATGTGAGTTCCTTCCGCGCGGGCACGGCCGCGAACGCGGCCGCACTTGTCATCTCTCCGCGGGCGGTGGGCGGTTCCATGTTCTCCTCGGTGAGCCGGGCGAGCTTCTTGCGGGCGCGGGAGAGACGGGACCGCACAGTGCCGACGGAGAGGCCCAGGGCCTCCGCCGTCTGCCGGTAGTCCAGGCCCGACCACACACACAGGGCGAGCACCTCCCGCTCATGGCGCCGCAGCCGGCCGAGGGACGCCTGGACGGCCCGCAGCCGGCGCACGTCGTCGATGCGCCCGACCGCCTGCGGCGCGAAGTCCTCCATGGGGGCGGGTCGGGGCTGACGGGCCAGGAACAGCTGCCGTCGGCGCACGCCACGCCGGACGTTGTCCGCCTTGTGGGTGGCGATGCCGAGCAGCCACGGCAGCAGGGTGCCACCGTCCTCCAAAACCTTGGCGCGGTTGCGCCACGCGGCCAGGAACGTCTCGGACATGATGTCCTCGGCCGTCGACCAGTCACCGGTCATCCGCAGCGCATGGTTGTACACAACGTCGGCGAACTCCTCGTACAGTTGGGCGAACGCCTCGCGGTCGCCCCCACGTACACGGCGCCGCACGTCGTTGTCTGAGTCCTTCACACCCTGTTCTCTCCGTGACACCACATGCATTCCAGTGACCTACGTCACGTGCGACGGCGGCCGGACGCTGTCTGGCGAGAGCAGTACAAGCAGTCTGCGTCGCGGTGCTTCGCCACGTCGGCCGCCCTCATGCACGACTGCCGCGACAGCCCAGGGACCCCGCCAACACCAGCTCACCCTGGTGGCGCGCTGCCACGGCAGTAGCCTGCCCGACCCTCAAGGCATACCTGTTCGAGTGCCAGCGGGAGAGTTCTCGATCAGGCGGAAACGGACGCGAACGTCACCGGGTCGATGCCGGCGAGCGGCTGCGGGGAGCCCACCGGCGTCTTGGAGACAGTGGCCTTCGAGGCGGGACGGCCTCGGCGGGACCGGCGACCGCTTCACCGTGTTGATGGAGCGCGTCGCCACCACTGCCCACAGCTGGATGGCTAATTCACGACGAACGCCTCTGCCTCGCACTTCTTGACCCACTTCGCCTTGCTTTCCGGGGGGAGCCCCTCCTCGAAGGCGAAGACGCCGGGCTCGTCGGGTGTCGCCTGGACCTTCAGGCCATGGGCCCGCATACATGCCAGCCATTTGTCGTACTTATCATGATATTCAGGGTCATTCCGGGCGGCCCGTTCGGGAAGGGTCTCGGGCTCCTTGCCGCCGCACACCTTGTTTGCGGCCCTGATCTTCGCCGGGTCCTCCTCGAGGATCCCCTTGTAGGTGCCCTCGTACTCACCCCCGTGGTTCTTCGCCATCTTCAGGCCCTGCTTCGCCAAACAGTCGTAATAGACCTGAACCAGCCTCCATTCCTCCTCCTCAGACGTGTCGGGGCGAATGAGAGGCCGTTCGGCCTTCGCCGGCTGCCCCGGCTCCTTCGTGCCGTCGCCCGGCTCGTCCTCTCGGGTCACGCTCGCGACGTCCTTGCTTCCGGCCTCGCCGGACGACTCCGAATCCCCGTCGCAGGCCGTGAGCAGGGTGAGCGAGGTCAGCGCGATGAGCACGGTGAGCACGGTGAGGCGACGGACGAGACCGGTCGGGCGGGGCCGGGTGATGGTGTGCATGGTGGGATCAACTCCTGCTGTCGGGACCTCATCAGAAGGCGGATCGGTGGTTCAGGTAGTGGCCAGCGCCGTTGTGGGCGACAGCCGGGAGGCGCGGACCGCCGGGTACACGCCGGCCATGACGCCGATGAGCACAGCGCCGCAGAATCCTCCGGCCACCGCCTCCAGGGGGATCACAGCAGGCCAATCACGGAAGGCCGCGTAGCCGACGGTCGCCAGTACGCCGACGACGACGCCGGTGAGTCCGCCGAGGCCGGACAGCACGACCGATTCGGTCAGGAACTGTCCCCGAATCTGCCCCCGGTTGGCGCCCAGGGCGCGTCGCAGTCCGATCTCGCGGCGGCGTTCGAGCACCGAGATCACCATGGTGTTGGCGACTCCGATGCCGCCGACGAGCAGCGCCAGGCCGGCCAGACCGACGAACAGTCCGGAGAACGTGGCTTCGGCGGAGCGCTTGGCCGCCAGGGCGTCCGACGGTCGGCTGACCAGGACGACGCTCGGTGACCGAGGGTTGACGGTGGCGGGGAGGACCGCGCGTACGTCCTCGATCGCGTCCTCGTCCGCCTGGATGAACAGTTGTGTCGGACGGCCGTCGAAGTTGAGGTGTTCGCGCGCGGCGTCCCAGCCGACCAGGACGGCCCGGTCGAGGTCCGGGGCCAACGGCACGGCATGCAGGATCCCGGCCACACTGAACCAACGGTCGCCGATCAGGACCAGTTGCGGCGGCTCGCCGGGGCGCACCTCGGGAAAGCCCAGGCGGGCCGCGGAGGACGCGCCGAGAACAACGGTGGGCAGTCGTTCGGTGGCTTCGGTGAGGAACTGGCCCGAGCGGACCTTCCCGTTGACCACGCGGAGCAGGTCGGGCCGGGCGGCCAGTACCGTCAGGCCGGACTCGTCGAGCGGGCCGAGCCGGTCCGAACGCCGGACCTTCACATGAGCGTTGGCCACCGCGGTAACGGCCTTGACGGGGCCGATGCGGTCCACCATCACGACCGACTCGGCCGGGAACGAGACAGGGGCACCGTTCTCACCCGCCTTCCCGTCGGCGACCGCCTGGAGCCGGTCGGTGCCCAGGGCGGTCAGTTCCGCCTCGAGGGCCGTCTGGCTGGAGGCCGGGATGCCGGTGACCACGATCATCGTGGCGATGCCGATGGAGATGCCGACGGCGGACAGCACCGCGCGCATCCGCCGGGACAGGACGCCGACCAGGCCCAGGCGGAGCAGGTCGGCCGGGGAGAGCCTGACCGGCCGGTGCCACGGGGTCTCGGGTCGGTCCGTCGAGGCGGCGGTGGTCCCGTGCCGCAGAGCGGTGGACCGGTGTCGCAGGCGGGCCCTCACGAGGTGATCCCATCGGCGTCGGTGCGGTCCGCAGGGAGCACTCCGGCCGCCACCGAACCGGTCTCGCTCTGGTCGGCGACGATGCGTCCGTCCTGGATCTGCACCCGTCGGGGCAGGCTCGCGGCGATGTCCCGGTCGTGCGTGATGAGCGCGATGGTGGTCCCCTCCTCATTGAGCCGGGTGAGCAGTTCGAGCACCGCGACACCGTTCGCGGTGTCCAGCGCGCCGGTCGGCTCGTCGGCGAGGACCAGCGCGGGTTCGTGAACGAGGGCCCGTGCGATGGCCACCCGCTGGCGTTCACCGCCGGAGAGTTGGTGCGGCAGGTGGTCCGCGCGGTGGGCGAGACCCACCCGCCCCAGAGCCGCGCGGGCCAGGGGCCCCCTGCGTTTGCTCGGTACTCCGGCGTAGAGAAGGCCCGTGGCCACATTCTCGGTGGCGGACATCCCGTCGGTCAGGTGGAACTGCTGGAAGACGAAACCGAGCCAGCGTCCGCGCAGTGCGGACAGTTGCCGGTCGGGCAGGGTGGTGACGTCGTGTCCGGCGATGACGACGGCGCCGCTGGTCGGCTGTTCAAGGGTGCCCATGATGTTCAGCAGGGTGGATTTGCCCGAGCCGGACGGCCCGACGATGGCGAGAAACTCACCGTCCTGGATCTCCAGGGACACGCCGGCAAGCGCCCGTACCCCGCCCGCGTACTCGACCACCACGTCCCGGACCGACAGCACCGCCGTCATGACGCGGTCACCACCCGGACGCCCTCGGCGATCCCGTCGCCGCTGACCTCCACCATGCCCTTGGCGATCAGTCCGGTCCGTACGGCGACCAGTGTGCCGTCGGCCCGCTGCAGCCCGTAGCCGCCCTCGCGCAGTGCGAGCAGCGCGGTCAGCGGTACGGCAAGTACGCCGGCTCGGGTCTCGGAGCCGAACTCGACCTGGACGGGGGCGGAGTGGAACCTGCCTGCCTTGCCGGGGTTCTTGAACGTGACCGTCACGGTCACACGCAGTTCCCCGGGCAGTCCCGGCTCGGACGCTCCCTTGGCCGATCTGCTGATGGAAGCCACCTCGGCGGTGGCGCTCTCGCCGCCCGGGAGCCGTACGTTCACCGCGTCTCCCCGCTGGACGTCGCCCACCTCGCCGGCGTTGATGTCGACCGTCACCGCCCTGGTGGTGGAGGTGACCCGCAGCAGGCCGCCCTCGGCCGGGTCACCGGGCTGGACGTCGGCCCCCTCCACCCGTACGGCATTCCGGAACACCACCACGTCACCGGGCTCGATCACACCGGTGGCAGGCACACCGAGGGAGGTCTGCCAGCGCTTGATGGCGTTGATCAGCGACTGGGTGAGCACGCCGTCCTCGGACCGGACCTTGACCGGGCCGGTAGCGAGCCTCTGCTCCGTGGACGTACCGGAGCCCGAGTGGCTGCCCGGTCCCGTGCCGCGTTCCGGGGACCCGGTCCCGGACGCGGGCGGGCCGGACGGACCTGTCGAGGACCGCTCCTCCGTCTCGGAGGAACTCTTTCCCGCCGCTGCGTTCCGCTCGCCGCCCGGTCCGGCAGGGCCGCCCGGTCCGGCAGGGCCGCCCGGTCCGGCAGGGCCGGTCGAAGGGAGGGGGCCGGTGACGGTCTGACCGGGGACGGGCTGCGGACCGATCTCGTAGCCCAGGGCCCGCAGGTTGTCGGCGATCACCCGGACGTCACGTCCCACGGTGTTCGGCACCTCGAGCCGCCGGTACATCGGCACGCTGCCGTAGAAGACCGTCACGGGCCGGTCGTCGACGCGGTACAGCGGCTCACCACGGGACACCTTGGTGCCCGATGCCGCCAGCCAGGTCACCGTGCCGTTTCCGATGCCGTTGACGGTGCGCGGTGTGCCGTAGCCGAGAACACCGTCGAGGATGCGCGTGTCGGTAAGGTCGGTGCGGATCACCTTGGTCGTCCTGCTCCTGGGCTCGGGCTCGGTCGTCGCGGTATCGGACCCGGACTTCCAGGGGGCCGCGACGGCGACGCCCGCCCCTGTCAGCGTCAGCACGGTCAGGGCCACCGCCGTTCGGATGCGTCGGCGGCGCCTCCGCGGGGCGGCGTGTGCCCCGCTCCGCGCCGGCTCTACAGGCTGCACGTCCACGGCCGGTCCGGTCTCCACGGCCGGTCCGGTCTCCGTTTCCCCGCCGGTCACCGAAGGGGCTCCTCAGCGCGACGGGGCGTGTGGCCGAATCCGGTGGCGGGCGCTGCGGCTCGGTTCATTTGTGGTGGCTCCCGGTCGGTGCGTGCCGCCGGGGGAGATGGAGGCACCCGGTGGCCTTCCATCACCGGAGGCGGGCCTGCTCCCGCCCGGTGACTGGAGCAGACGGTGCCAGACTGGAATCACTGAGGTTTCAACGAGATGTAGCGAAATCGTCAGCATGCCGGCCAGGTCCGGCACTCGTCCTATAGTCGCCACCATGAACGCGCACATCCTGGTCGCGGAGGACGACGTCAGACAGGCCCAGGTACTGCGCATGTACCTGGAGTCGGAGGGGCACCGGGCGACGGTCGTGCACGACGGGCGGGATGCGGTGGACACCGCGCGCAGGCTGCGGCCCGACCTGCTGGTACTGGACGTGATGATGCCGAAGGTCGACGGCCACGACGTGTGCCGGATCCTGCGCCAGGAGTCGGACATCCCGGTGCTGATGGTGACGGCGCGATCCGACGAGGACGACCTGCTGCTCGGTCTGGACCTCGGCGCCGACGACTACATGACCAAGCCCTACAGCCCGCGTGAGCTGATGGCCCGGATCCGTACGCTGCTGCGCCGGGTGGCGCGTACGCCGCCGTCGGACGACGGTGTGCTGCGAGTGGGTCCGATCACGGTGGACCCGCTTCGGCACGAGGTGATGGGCCCCTCGGGCAGTCCGGTCGTCTGCACCCGGGGGGAGTTCGCGGTGCTGGCGGCCCTGGCCGCCGAGCCCGGCCGGGTGTTCACCCGCAGGCAACTGCTCGACCGGACCCGGGGGTGGGAAACCTCGGCGTCCGAACGGGTCATCGACATGGACGTGATGCATCTGCGGAAGAAGCTGGAACCGGACCCTCGCCGCCCGGAGTACCTGGTCACCGTCCACGGGATCGGGTACAAGCTGACGCCGGGCCGTCGCCCCGTGGAGCGCGGCGTTGGACCTCGTTAGGGTCCGGCCGCGCTGGGGCCTGTTCGCCCGTCTGCTCACCGCCTCGCTGCTGGTGGCCGTGTGCGCGGTGGCCGCGACGACCTGGCTCGCCGTCACCGGCACCTCCCGGGCCCTCCGCACGCAGCAGGGACAGTCGTTGCGGGACGACACCCGTGTCTACGACACCCTCATCGAGTACGCGGCGACGCACACCGACTGGGGCGGGGTACAGGATCTGGTCGTCGACCTCGCGGAGCGAACCGGCAGGGCGGTCACCGTGACCACGGCGGCACGCACCCGCATCGCCGGCTCGGAGCCGCATGTCCGACTGCCGTACCGGCCGACCGCACTCCTCGACCCGTTGCGGCTGGACCCGGTCCTGTCCGACGCCGGGCCGATCGATCCGCGCGCGGTGGGCCCCTTCCTGCTGCCGGCGAGGGACCGCGAAAAGCTGCGGGTCACCGCGGACCGGATCGCCAGTTGTCTGCGGGGCAGAGGCGTCACCGCCGACGTCACCACCCTGCCGAGCGGGCGCCCTGCGATACGGCCCAGCCTGGCGGATGGGAGCGTCACGTGTGATGCGCACCTGCTGTGGAAGCCCCTGCCGTTGGAGCGGCTGCCGCTGGCCCAGGTCAACGAGCTCGCCACTGACTGCATGAAGCGAAGGGGCAGGGAAGGTGTCAAGGTCAACGTGGACTTCTCCTGGAGCCTTATCGGAAAGGGGCCGGAGAATTCCGACCGTGCAGCCCAGGAGTGCGTCACCGAGGCCCGGCGCGAGCAACTGGGCTCCTATGTCTCGCCGCCCGTGCTTCTGTTCGTCGGCGACCGCGACGGTCCGGACACCTCGGGCTTCCACCTGTCCACAGAGAACGTGACGCGCATCGCCGGAGCTGCGGCCCTGGTTCTCGCCGTCGCCGCCGCCGTCACCACTCTGGTGGGCCGGAGGCTGGTGCGTCCCCTGCGCAGCCTGATCAAGGCGGCCGAGCATCCCGCCGACGAGACCGTACGTGTCCCGGTGACGACACGGGACGAGATCGGCCGCCTGGCTGCGGCGTTCAATGACCTCACCGATCGCAGGGAGCGACTCGAACAGCAACGCAAGTCGCTCGTCGGCGACGTGGCGCACGAACTGCGCACCCCGTTGACCAACATGCGTAGTTGGCTGGAGGCGGGCCAGGACGGCCTCACCCCGGTCGACGGGGACCTGCTGGCGCTTCTGTTGGAGGAGGCGTTGCTGTTGCAGCACATCATCGACGATCTGCGGGATCTCGCGGCCGCGGACGCGCGGACTCTGGTGCTGCACCGTGAACCGTTGTACGTGCGGGATCTGCTGGAGCAGGTGGTGTCGGCACACCGGGGCACGGCCGATCCGGCCGGTGTCGAATTGCGCATCGAGACTGCGGGGCGACTGGAGGCGGATGCCGACCGGATGCGGCTGCGCCAAATAATCAGCAACCTCGTGTGCAACGCGATCAGGCACACGCCCAGTGGTGGTCGTGTCGTGCTGCGTGCCCGCAGGGAGGGCGGTGATCTGGTGGCGGAGGTCGCCGACTCGGGCGCCGGGATCGATCCGGCGGATCTCGGCAGCGTCTTCGATCGTTTCTGGCGGGCGGACAAGTCGCGCAGCCGGCAGACCGGCGGTAGCGGTCTGGGGCTGGCCATCGTCCGCAAACTGGCCGAGGCGCACGGCGGTTCGGTCTCGGTGGAGAGCAAACCCGGTGCCGGGTCCGTGTTCACCGTCCGATTGCCGCAGCAGTGACGCGGGGCGTGGAAGCGGGGCCCGGACCGGCTGTCCCCCTCAATCCGGGCCCCGCGTTCATCGGGCGGTCAGCTGCCCTGCAGGGTCACGTCGTCGATGACGAAGCTGGTCTGCAGATTCGCGTCCTCGGTGGAGGTGAAGCCCACCGTGACCCGCTGGCCGGCGTAGGCGCTCAGGTCGAGCGACTGCCGGACGTAGCCGCTGCTCGCGTCCGCGTTGGACTTGGTGCTGATCGTGGAGCCGTTGACCTGTACCCGCAGGAAGTCGTACGGGGTACTGGTGCGTTCGGCCGTGTCGGTGTGCAGGAAGTACTCCAGCTTCACCGTGTCACAGCCGTCGGGGACGGTCACGGACTGGCTGATCGTCTCGCTGCTGGTCCTTCCATAGCCGCCCAGCCAGCTGTAGCGGCTGCCGGTGTGCGGGGACTGGCCGTCGAACGACCCGATGGTCCGGGTGTCGCCGGCCCACGGCGACGTGCCGTCCTCGAAGCCGCCGTTGCCGATCTTCTGGCCGGTGTCGCAGTCACCGCCGCCGCCCTTCACGGTCAGCGTGTATGTCGTGGTGTGCGTGGCCGACGTACCCGTACCGGTGACGGTGAGGGTGTAGGTGCCGGGGACCGTGGACGCCGTGGTGGCGAGCCTCATGGTGGCCTGCTCGCCCGAGGTGACGGACGACGGGGCGAACTCCACCGTGACGCCGGCGGGCGGGTTCGGCGCCGACAGCCGCACGGTCTGCGCCGAGCCGTTGGTGGTGGCGGTGGAGACGGTGGTCTTGATGTCCCCGCCCGGCTCGACGCTGCCCGAGGCGGGCGAGACGGCGAGGGAGAAGTCGTCCGCCGGTGCCTCGTCGCCGACGGCCTGCTCCCATAGGGTGTAGGCGATGCCGTCGGAGGCGCGGTTGAGGCCGGTCAGGTTGATGTTGCTGATGGTGTCGCAGGAGGCGTGGTAGCAGGGGTCGTACGCCCGGCCCGCCGTGCCGCCCCACTTGGCCGCCTGCGCCGAGGTCTTGCGGGCGCCCGCACCCATGGCGTAGCCGGAGGTGGCGATGGAGTACCGCTCGAAGGAGTAGTCGTCACTGCGTCCGGCACCCTCGGTGTTCTCCTCGGGCGCGAGGTCCAGCGAGGCCCAGTACTCCTTCATCGGTGCCGCGGCCGCCGAGTTGATGTGGTTGATGAAGTAGCCGCCGTTGGTCGAGGCGACCATGTCGAAGTTGTAGTACGCCTTGATCTTCGCGCGCTCGCCGGACGACAGCGAACGGACGTAGAAGTCGGACCCGTTGAGCCCTTGCTCCTCGTCGGTCCACCAGGCGAAACGCACCCGGCTCAGCATGGTCGGGTTCTGCCGCGCCAGTTCCAGGGCGTTCTCGAGCAGTGCCGCCGAGCCGGAGCCGTTGTCGTTCATGCCGGGACCTGCGGACACGCCGTCCAGGTGGGCGCCGAACATGTAGACGCTGTCAGCATCGCCCTTGGGCCACTCGGCGATCACGTTGGGACCTGAGCCGCTCGTGCAACCGGACGTGCAGGGCTGCTCGGTGACGGTGAAGCCGGCGGCCTGGAGCTTGCCCTTGACGTAGGCGACGGACTGGTCGTAACCGGTGCCGGTCGAGCGCCGGTTTCCGCCGTTGCGCTCGGCGATGGCCTGGAACTCCTGCAGGTGCGCCTTCACCTTGTTCACGTCGATGTCGGGGGCGTCCCCGCCGGGGTTGCCTCCGCCGCCGATGGTGAGGGTGTACTGCGCGGTGTGGTCGGCCGCGGTGCCGTCACCCTTGATGGTGAGGGTGTACGTGCCCTGCGCGACGGAATCGGCGACGGTCACCTTCATGGTCGCGCTGTTGCCGGCGGTCACCGATGCCGGGTCGAAGGAGACCGAAACACCGGCCGGGGCCCCCGTCGCGGAGAGCGCGACGGTCTGGGCGCTGCCGCTGGTGACGGTCGTGGAGACCGTCGCCGTGGCCGACTGACCCGGCTCGACGCTGCCCGAGGACGGGGTGACCGCCATGGAGAAGTCGGAAGCCGGAGTGCCGGTGCAGGTCGGGTCCGCGGACTGGGCGGGAACACTGATCGCGTCCCATGCGGCCTTCGTCTTGTTGAAGAGGCTGCAGGTGGGGTCGAGGTTCTTGGCGGCGGTCAGTGTCGCCGTACGGTAGCGCTTGTGGGTCATGCCGCTGGTCTTCAGCAGCATGCCGCCGTAGAAGATCTTGCCGGCGTTCTGGATGCCGATCCCGGTCAGGGTGGAGTTGTTGCAGGTGGGGCTGTTCGGTTTGCCGTTACCGGGGTTGGTGCCCTCGGCGAGCAGGTAGAACCAGTGGTTCAGCGGGCCGGCGGCCGCGTGGACCTCGGTGTCCGGAATCGAGGACGAGTAGCAGTTGGGGTCCCGGAGCTTGGACGGGTCGTACATGTACCGGATGGGCCCGTTGCCGACGAGGTCGATCGTCTCGCCGACCTCGTAGTCGCCGGGTGTGTCGTACGGCTCCGGCTGGTTGGCGTACGCCTCGGTAAGAGCGCCGAAGATGTCGCCGGTGGCCTCACCGAGACCGCTCTCGTTGCGCGCGCCGCCCGGGGTGAACTGGTCGATGCCGTGCCCGTATTCGTGGCCGACCACGTCCATCGAGCCGATCCACTCGTTCGCCTCGTTGTGGCCGATCGCGACGCTGGAGCCGTTCCAGTAGGCGTTGACCTGGTTCAGGCCGACCTTGGTCGGCCAGGTGCCGCCGTTGCCGTTGTGACCGTCGCGGCCGAGCCAGTCGCGGAGCATGTCCGACTGCTTCTGCGCGGCGTACATCACGTCGACGCAGCCGGTCTCCCTGCTGCTCGCGTCGCCGTTGCCCCAGTTGTCGTCGGGGCCGGTGAAGACGGCTCCGCCGCTGTAGTTGGCGCAGCTCAGTCCAGGGCGTGTCGGGTCGCTGAGCCGGTACTGGCCACCGGACTGGCTGGTGTCGATGGACAGCGGATTGGGACCGTTCCACTCGCTGTGGCCGCTGCCGGCGCGTACGTCGTCGTAGGAGTCGATGACCTTGCCGTCGCGGGCGTCGACGAAGACGTGCAGCCGGCTGGGGCGCTTGTCGGCGGTGGTGCCGGTGACAACGGTCTCCCAGGCGAGCCGTGCTGTGTCACCGCGCACCGTCACGACGAGCCGCTGCGACTCGGTCTTGTCGGCCTGTTTCAGTTTCGCGCGGCTGGTGCGCGCCGCGGCGTCGGCCTTGATCTTGGCCTCGGTGTCGATGGATATCTTGACGTCGCTCGCGGCGCGCACGGCCCGTACGTCGCCCTTGCCGTCGGCCAGGACGACGGCGTCGCCGCCGACCACGGGCAGGCCGCGGTAGGTCTTTTCGTACGCGATGGAGTAGAGCCCCTTGACCCAGGGGGTGACCATGGTGCGGTCGTAGCGCTCGTCCGGTCCCTTGGCGAGTGCGTCGAATCCGCTGGCGGTGACTTTGTCGGCGGCGGCGATGGCGCGGTCGACGGGTTTCGGTTCGGCGGCGGAGGCCGCCGAACCGGCGTTTCCGGCGGCGGCCTGGGCGGTGGAGACGGTGGGCAGTGCGACGGTGCCCAGGGCCACGGCCAGGGAGAGGCCGGCCACGGCGAGTCTTCGTTTCACGAGTGCTCCTCGGAAGGTGGGGGTCGCGCGTCGTGTACGTCGAACACCCGGGCAGGAGCACGGTGAGGCAGGGCCGCCGGCGAGTGGGGCAGTCACGGACCTGCCACCCAGATCGCCATGCTCATGCCCGGGCGGCCAGAACACTCACATCACGAAGTCCAGGGGTCAACGGAGTTCACCGGCGTGACGGACAGCTGTCAAACAGTGGCAAACGAGGACCGATATGCGGTCCGGCGGGCGCTCACTCCCCGGCCGACTCCTGTGCCACCCGCATCCGGTCCCGCACGTCGCGCACCTCGCGCACTCCACCCCATCCGCCGGACAACCGACGCCACACGCCCTCCAGTTCGTGCGCGATGGTCCGGCGCCGGGCCGACACCGCCTGCTCCACCACCGGACCCACCACCTCCAGCGCCGCGTCCAGCTCCCCGGCGCAGGCATGGCAGTCCGCGAGTCGCAGGGTCAGCAGCAGCTTCGTCGGCAGCATCCCGTCCGGCACCTGTTCCAGGGCCCGTTCGGCGGATTCGGCCGCGCTGCGCGCCGTGGCCCGGTCGCCCGTCACCACCGCGAGGTCCCGCAGCCCGCCGGAGACGGCCGATTCGACGCGCAGCTCTCCCTGACCGTCCGCCAGCCAGGGGGCTTCCGCCAGATCGCGCCCGCCCAGCCGGTCGAGGCCCCGCCGGCTGAGCGCGGCCTGCCGTCTGCTCCCCACGCCGTCGCCCATCACCGCGTAACCACGCGCCTGGTACATGTGCGACAGCGTCACGATCCACCCCCGGCTGCCGTCGAGCCCCGCCACGGCCTGGGCGTAGCCGAGCGAGGAGGCGGGGTCCCCTTCGAGCCGTGCCAGGGTGCACAGGTCGGTCGTCAGGGTCGCCCGTACGGTGAGGTCCCCGCCCGCCTCCGCCCAGTGCAGCCCGTGGACGGTCCATGCCGTCGCCAGTGCTCCCTGCCCGCGCTGCATCCGCAGCCGTCCGGCGAGCTGGGCGTACCGGGCCGCGATCCGCAGCAGGGCCAGGGGCGGGCGCCCCGCCGCGTCGGCCCCCCGGGCCCAGCCGACCAGCGAGCGCAGCACCTGCTCGACGGTGCCGAGCATGGTGGTCGAGGTGGAGTGCAGCGCGGTGCGCTCGCACACGTCCAGGAGCGCGAGGACCAGGTGGACCGTCTCCGGCTCGGCCGTGGCCGGCGCCGCGGCCTCGCGGGCCGCCCGCAACCGCCGCGGTAATCGCTTCACCTCGTCCGCCGGTGGTACGGCACAGGTGGTCGCCCCGTGCAACGGGCAGGTGCCGGGCGCGAGCCGGGCCGGCCAGTCACCGGGCGGGCGGGCAGGCGCGAACGGCCGCGCCGCGCCGTCCCCCGGAAGCGGCGCGAAGAAGCCGGCGGCCAGCGGGGCGGACGGCGGACGCGGCAAGCGGGCGGCGGACGCGGCAAGCGGGGAAAGCGCGCCATGGGCGCCGAGCACCCGCTCCAGGCTCTCCACCACCCCGGCGGACGGCTCACGGACGCCGCTCTCCCACTTGCTGATCACGCTGTGGTCATAACCGACCCGATGGCCGAGCTGCCGCTGCGTCAGCCCCGCCCTGTGGCGGTAGTACCGGAGCTGTTCCCCGAACTGCGCCCAGGGGGCCGCCTGTCCGACTTCCCCACCACGTGCCCTGCTCAGGCCACCAGATCTATTGGCACTTGCGTCATCGACGGACATGGCCACTCCTGTCACGGTGATCCGGCCGACGCGGACCGGGCAGCGATGTTAGAGGCCGAGGGGCGCGGTGGCACGGTCTTCGCAGACATGGCCGATGGTGGGCCCGTGTCCGGCAACCGCCCCCCGATCGCACGGAGTCGCCCCATTCACTGTCGTACGGCGCTGTTACCTTGACGAGCATGAAGACGCCCGGCGCACGGAGGGTCGGACAGTACGGCGGAAGCGTCTCGGTTCAAGCCCTCGAGGGGGAAGGAGACGGCCGGTTGGCCCATGACACCGCGAAGCACGTGGTACCGGCGGGGGCGCTGCTCCTGACCGGTCGGCGCCGACGCACCATGGGCGTGGTGTGCGACGTCGCTCTCGCGCTGGTGGTCGTGATGGCGGCGAGCCAGTACAGCACCTTCCCCGACCTGGTTCTGGGAGGGGTGATGGCCCTGTGTCTGCTGGCCCGGCGCCGACTGCCCGGTGCGGTGCTCTCGGCCGTCCTGGCCCTCGCTGCGGCCCAGTTCGCCCTGCATGACCTGCTCGGTGTGGCCTCGGCGCCCGCCGCGTACGACGTCGCCGTGCTGTTCGCGATGATGTCGGTCGTCCACCACTCCCGCACCGTCTGGATGCCGTACGCGGCGGGCGCGGCGGTGCTGCTGGCCTCGGCGACCGGACTGGTGGGGTTGCCGGGCGCCGGCATCGAGCCGTTCCTGCATTCCGCCGAGGATCTGCTGCTCTTCTGGGGGGTGACGATCGCGGTCTGGCTGATGGCGTTCTCACTGCAGGCACGGCGGCTGTACGCCGAGAGCCAGGCGGCCCGCGCCGGACAGGCCGAGCGGGAGCGCGAGCATCTGGTCCGGATCGCCGCGGCCGAGGAGCGGGCCGAGATCGCCCGTGAACTGCACGACGTCGTGGCGCACAGCCTGGCCGTGATGACCCTGCAGGCCGACGGCGCCGGGTACGCGCTGCGCACCTCGCCGGACACGGCGGCGGCCGCACTCAAGGCGATCGCCTCGACCGGGCGGGACGCGATCGAGGACATGCACCGCATCGTCCGGGTACTGCGCGGCGGTGATCCGGACTCCGCGGACACGGGCTCCGGCCGGCGGACCATCACCCTCGACGAGATCCGCACGACCGTCGAACGCGCCCGGACGGCCGGGCTGTCGGTGGACCTGTCGGTCGAGGTCGGCGAAGGGCGTCTGACGGCGGCGGAGCAGCTGACCGCCTTCCGGATCGTCCAGGAATGTCTCACCAACGTGCTTCGTCATGCCGGAGCCGGCGCTGAGGTCGGGATCCGGCTGAGAGAGGATCGGGGCACACTGCTGATCACGGTGGTGGACGACGGGGCGGGCAGACTCGCCGGTGGCGCAAGCGGAGGCGGGGACGCAGGCGGTCGCCCGGGCTCCGGGGGCAACGGACTCGTGGGGATGCGGGAGCGGGTGGAGATCGCCGGTGGCAGCTTCACGGCCGGCCCCCGGATCGGCAGCGGATGGCAGGTATGTGCTCGGATCCCGACAAGGAAGAGTGATGACGCAGGCAAGCGGGCCGATCCGGGTGGTCGTCGTTGACGACCAGCCCTTGATCAGAGCCGGATTCTCCATGGTGCTGACCGCCCAGGACGACATCGAGGTCGTCGGTGAGGCGGAGAACGGGGCGGACGCCCTGGATCTGTTGCGGAGAGCCGGGGCGGATGTCGTCATCATGGACATCCGGATGCCGGTCATGGACGGAATTCAGGCCACGGAGCAGCTCATGCTGCGGGACGACCCGCCCCGGGTCCTGGTGCTGACCACCTTCGACAACGACGACGACGCGTTCGCGGCACTGCGGGCGGGGGCCAGTGGCTTCCTGCTGAAGAACGCCCCCGCGGCGGACGTCGTGGGCGCCATCCGCACCGTGGCCGCCGGGGAGTCGGTGGTGGCTCCGCGCATCACCCGGCTGCTCCTCGACCGGGTCGCCCGCCAACTGGGTCCGTCAACGGCCCAGAGCGAACGGCTGCGCGTCCTCACCGCCCGCGAACGGGACGTCCTCGCCCTGGTCGCACGCGGACTGTCCAACACCGAGGTCGCGGCGGACCTCCATGTCGCGCAGGCCACCGTGAAGTCGCACCTGGGCAACATCATGGCGAAACTGCACCTGCGCGACAGGGCTCAGGCCGTCGTGTTCGCCTACGAGTCGGGGCTCGTCCATCCCTCCTCATGAGACACCCTGCCGGGTCCTGAGTCAGAATTCTGCTCAGACGTGCTGGGGTGAGCGGCGGCACGCACAGGGCGGCCGACGGCCGGGTTGCTCCTGTCGGATGCGGAACGGGACGCGCTGGAGGCAGGGGCGCGGCGGCGGTCCACGCGGCAGGCATCGACGCTGCGCTGCGCAGCCGGGTCATCCCGGCATGCGCGATGCCGCTTCGGGCTCGGGGGCCGCGGCGTCGCCGACCCGCTTCGGCAGTCCTTGCCACGGGCGGAAGCGGTCGCTGACCTGCACCGCGCCCGGGGCGCCGACGGCAATGCCCTGACGGTGGATCAGCGAGCCGTCCCGGCGACCGCCTCGACATCGGGGTGTGTTCTCAGCCGGGTGGCCGGTCGCTCGGCGTCGCGACCGGCCCACAGCTCGATCGGCAGCCGGGTGTCGGCATCCACCAGCAGGGTGCCGTAGACGTCCGCGTACAGCGCGGAGTCGCCCACGCCCAACAGCCGCGAGGTCGCTGTCGGCGGAAGGGTCAAGCGCATCAGGGCCTTGACCCCTTGATCGGTGATCTCGCCTTCCAGGACGGACTCCAGGCAGCCGCTTGGTCATCTGTTGCAGCAGCCCGCCCTCGCCGGTTAGCTGCTGGTCCTCGCCCTGGGCCCGGCTCGCCGACTCGTCGACCAGCTGGTCGTCCACGGCCTTCGCCGACACAGCTGCCGACTCGACAGCGTCCTTCTCGGCCACATTCTCACCGTCATCGATGCATCCTCCATGATCGGGAGTTACACCGAACGAACGCTCCACAGTCCCCCCCGAGGTGCAGAAGCGGCACCGGGTCTGCCCCCAGGGGTGCAGGCGATGCCCCGGCCGGCGGGGCAGATCCGCCGTGTGCGGATTCGGGTCGGTGGCCGATGTGCGCAAGGGCTGAGGACATCAGGATTCTCACTGTCGCCGTCCGGCGGCCGAGACCTTATGGAGGACATGGTGGATACCTCGCCCGCTGCGACGGCCCGCAGGCGGAACCGGACCGTCATCAGCGCGGTGGCCGCGGCCCTCGCCGCGGCACTGGTCGCCGGCGCGGGCTACTGGTGGTACGAGCGGAGCCTGCCCAGCCAGGCGTCCGCCGCGGACTGCCGGCTGGCCCAGCGGATCGCCACCGAGGCACGGAAGATCGCCTCGGGCCCGGTGGCGGAAGC
This sequence comes from Streptomyces malachitofuscus, assembly GCF_055571035.1. Classification (NCBI taxonomy): domain Bacteria; kingdom Bacillati; phylum Actinomycetota; class Actinomycetes; order Kitasatosporales; family Streptomycetaceae; genus Streptomyces; species Streptomyces malachitofuscus. The sequence continues at coordinate 123,995 of NZ_JBVIGA010000016.1, forward strand.
CGAGACCTGGGCACGGAAGATCGCCACCGAGCGCCGCAGCAAGATGAAGGACGGTTACCTCGGCTTCAGAGTCTCCCAGTACGAAGGCTGGGCGCTCCTGACCGCCCGGAAGTCCGCCGACGCACCGTCCGCCCAGGACGTGGGCGAGTTCCAGGACAAGGCGCGGGAACACTGCGCGCAATCCGGCGTCACCGTTTCCATGCAACCGCTCGGCTCCTGACGCACCGACACGAGGACCATCACCCATGAACGCGCACACCGGCGCCCTCACCGAATCGGCTGCCCCCGGCGCGTCCTCGGCACGCGGGCACACACCGGACGACGTCATCACCGCCTCCGCCGTCGTCAAGACCTACGGCCGGGGCACCGCCGAGGTCCGGGCCCTGGACGGGGTGTCCGCCGGAATCCCACGCGCCCGGTTCACCGCCGTCGTCGGCCCGTCCGGATCGGGCAAGTCGACCCTCATGCACTGCATGGCCGGGCTCGACACCGTCACCTCCGGAAGCATCGTCCTGGACGGAGTGGAGATCACCGGGATGTCCGACCGGGCACTGACCCGGCTGCGCCGGGAGCGCATCGGCTTCGTCTTCCAGTCCTTCAACCTGCTACCCCAGTTGACCGCATACGAGAACATCGTGCTGCCCGTCACCATGGCCGGCGGGCGCCCGGACCGGGAGCTGGTCGACCATCTCGTGGCAGTCCTCGGGCTCACGGGCCGCTTGTCGCACCGTCCGGCCGAACTGTCCGGCGGACAGCAGCAGCGGGTGGCCGTGGCCCGGGCACTCGTGGCCCGCCCTGCCGTCGTGTTCGCCGACGAGCCCACCGGCAACCTCGACTCCCGGGCCGGTGCCGAAGTCCTGTCGTTCCTGCGGCGGTCCGTCGACGACCTCGGCCAGTCGGTCGTGATGGTCACCCACGATCCCGCCGCCGCGCGGTACGCGGACCGGGTGCTGACGCTCGCGGACGGCTCCGTCGTGGACTTCGCCGCCCCGGACGCGGCTCCCGCTGCCGGCCCCCTCCCGGACAGGAGCCGTCGATGAGGACCCCGTGGCGCGCCACCGTCCTGGGCTCCCAGATCACCGAGCTGCTCCGCCGGCCCGGACGGTCCGTGGCGACCGGACTCTCCCTGCTGATCGCGGCGTTCGTCGTCTTCGGAGCCGTCATGGCCCAGCAGATCCTGTCCGCGACCGTCATCGAACGGTTCCGCGGAACGCCCGACGCGGTGTCGCTGGTGGTCACGTCGGAAGCCGAGAACGGTATCGACGACGCCGGGCTCCGTGCGATCCGGAACCTGCCGTCCGTCGCCGAGGCCGTCGCCCGGGTCCAGGACGGTGCCCCGCTGGGCGGCAGCGCCGTCGAACGCTATGTGCGTCTTTCCGCCGACCCGGGCACAGGTCCGCTGTCGACGGTCCGCCTGGTCAAGGGCTCCTACCCCGACGGTCCCGGCCGGTTCGCCGTCAACGAGGAGGCGGCGCGGGACTACGGTCTCGCACCGGGGGCTCCGCTGACCCTGCTGTACCCCGATCCCCGCGACCCCGACCGCACCCGGCCGGTGACGGCCGAGGTCAGCGGCGTCGTGCGCGGAACGACCACCGACGCGGGGCAGCCGACGGCATACACCACCGGACCCCGACTCGTCCGTCTTCTGAACCTGCCGGGCTATGCCCGGGTCGACGTCCGTACCGACTCGGGCGATGCGTCCCCCGACGTCGCGGAGCAGATCCGGCAGGAGTTGCCCGGAGCGGAGGTGCGGCCGGCGGACGAGGTGCGTGACCAGGAGGCCCGTGAGGCGGTGGCGGAAGCCCGTGATCTGCTGGACCTGGTCTCGGTCTTCCTCCCCGTCGCCATCGGCGCGGCCGTTCTCGTCGCCACCTCCACCTTCCGCATCGTCTTCGCACGACGCGTACGCCAGCTGGCGCTGCTGCGCGCCATCGGGGCGACCTCGCGACGGCTGGCCGCCGCGCTCGTCGCCGAGGGAGCGGCGGTCGGGCTGCTCGCCGGCACGGCCGGGGTGCTGACGGCCTGGGGCTGCGGTCGGCTCGTTCCCGCGGTGGCCGAACGGTTCGGGCATGATCTGTCCGCCTCTGCCTCCTTCCCCTGGGTACCGGCCGCCCTGACCGTTGTCGGCACCGGTCTGCTGGCGGTCCTGGCCGTGCTGGCCCCGTCCCTGACCGCCTCGCGGGTCTCTCCCCTGCATGCCCTGCGGATCGCCTCGTCCGGTGACAGCAGACCGGCCGTCAGGACCGGGCGGGTCGTGACGGGGCTGCTGTGCGCCGCCGGGGCCGTGTCCCTGGCACGGCGCCAGTACACCGGTCTGCCGGAGCCTGGGGCCAGCGACTACGACCGGTTCGCCGCCTTGTCCGTGGTGGCGCTCTCGGGCGGGCTGGCCTTTCTGGCCCTGATCGCCCTCGGTCCGTACCTGGTCCGTCCCGTTCTGTCGGCGGTGGCCGTGCCGTTGCGCCGTCTCGGCGCGGTCGGCCGTCTCGCGGTCGCGGGAGTCGGGGGCGCGCCGGCCAGAGCGGCCGCTGTCTCGGTCGTCGTGGCCCTGGGCGTCTGTCTGATCGGCACCACCTTGACCTGCCTCGCCTCGTTGGACGCCTACGACCGCTACCAGCGGGCGGTCTCGGCGGCGGCGGACTTCTCGCTGACCGACAGAGAAGGCGAACCACTGTCGCCGACGCTGGTCACCGCCCTCGAGTCGCGCCCCGAGCTGACCGGAGTGACCGCCTTCCGGACGGCAGAGTCCTCCGAGGGCCGTTCCACCGTCTCGGTCGCCGACCTCGCCCCCGACGCCGTACGCTCCGGTGGAGCACTGACCGCCCGTACGGGATCCCTCGACCGGCTGGGGCCTTCCCGGGTCGTCGTCGACGCCGGCTACGCCCACGATCTCGGTGTGCGGGCGGGCGACCGGGTGACCCTCACGATCGAGGGACACGCAGTCGACTTCACCGTCGCGGCGACGCTGCCGGGAGCCGGGCCCTACGGCGCGCAGGTTCTCATGACCGCCGGGGACCTCACCCGGATGGGAGTGGATGCTGCCCCGACCGATGTCATCGCCAACGCCGCGGAGGGGGGCGCCCAGGGGCGGGCGCGCGCGGAGCGGGCCCTCACCGAGGTGGTGGACAGCCCCGAGGGCGGCGGCCGGATCATCGCCGAAGGGCTGGGCGGGCCGGAGGGCGGGGCGGAGGACCTGCGGACGGTGGCCACGACAGTGATCATGTTGCTGGGGCTGACCGTCGTCGTCGCGGTCGTCGGAGTCGCGACGACGGCGAGCCTCACCGTCGTCGAACGCAAGCGTGAGTTCGGCCTGTTGCGGGCCCTCGGACTCGGCGCGGCGGCTGTGCACCGCACGGTCACCCTGGAGTGCGCGCTCCACGGAGTGCTGGGTGGAATCCTCGGTCTGGCCCTCGGACTGCCTTACGCCTGGCTGGTGGTGCGTGTCGCCGAGGTGAGCGCCCCGTTCAGTGTGCCCGTCGGGCAGCTCACGGCGGTCCTCGCCGGCCTCGTCGTGCTGACCGCCGGAGCGGGGATGCTGCCGGCACGCCGGGCATCGCGCACCTCCCCGGTCACCGCCGTCGCCCACGCCGAGTAGGCGCTGTCCGGGCGATCATGGGACGGCCCGGGCCCGCGTCCTGCCACTGGACGGTGACCTGGCCGCCGCCGAGCCGAAGAGGCTCCGCCATCGGCTGCCGAACGTCGTCACCCGCCTCATCCGAGTCAGCGCCGCCGCCTGCGCGTGCATATGTCCAAGCCCTGAGCGCTACGGCCCGCTTGCAAGCGTTGCCCGGTGTCGTCCGTGCCACAACGCCATCGGCTCGTTCACGGGTTCGGTCAGCACGAGTGGCCGGCGGCGGAACCGAGCAGCCGTCCGTGTGTGCTCACGGGTGGCGACTACTCGAAGGCGTCCGCGGCAGAAGATCGAGGCGGGCCGCGACGGGGAGATGGTCGCTCGCCGTCGCGGGCAGGGTCCATGCCGAGGTGGCCTTCGCACCCTTCACAAAGATCTGGTCGATGCGCACCACCGGAAATCGCGACGGCCAGGTAAAACCGAATCCGTCACCGGCCGTCGTCTGGGCCGAGGCGAAGTGCCGGGTGAGCGGGCGCATCGCGCGATCGTCGGCCGACCCGTTGAAATCACCCAGTACGACCACGTTCTGGGCGCTTTCGTGGCGAAGCTCGGCCGTCAGCCGACCGAGTGCCTCGTTACGTGCGCGCGTGGTGAACCCTGCGGAGTTGACGCGAACTGAGGGGAGGTGCACGACGTAGGCAGCCAGAGAGCCCTCGGGGGTCTCCACTGTGGCGCGCATCGCGCGTGTCCACGGCACGATGGGCAGGGCGTGCACGTCACTCAGGGGGTGGATACTCCAGAGGCCCACCGTCTCCTTGAAGTAGTGGTACGGGTAGGCGGACGCCAGCGCGCGCTCGTAGGCGGACGCCGTGCGAGGAGTCAGTTCCTCCAGTGCCAGAACGTCTGCCTTCGAGGCGAGCAACTGCCTTACCGTGCCCTCTGGGTCGGGATTCACCTGGTTGACGTTGTGACTCGCTATGGTGAGGTCCCCCCCGGGCGAGGACTTGTCGGCGAGCGTGCTGCCGAAGAGGGTGCCCCACACGGTGACCGGCAGTACCAGTGACAGTGCTGCCAGCGGAGATCTGCGGACCAGCGCCGGGACGATCAGTGCCGGGATCGCGAGGACCGTCCAGGGCAACACGGTCTCGACCAGGCTGCCCAGATGTCCCGGGCTGTTGGGGATCCGGCCGGGGACCGAAACGACCAGCGCGAGAAGGACGGCGAGGCAGGCCGTCAGTGTTCCCTTGCGCGCCGGCCGGAGCGACAGGCGCAGTCCGAGTGGCCGGGACGGGGGCTGTGACGGCGCCCGGGCGGCTTGCGCCGTGCGCGTCGCCGATGCCGTGCTGTTCGCCTGTTCCCGTCCCCGGCCCTCGCGGGCGTCCACGCTGTTGCCTGTGGAGGGCGTCGTCATCGTCGCTCAGCCCTCCGACCGCGAGGAGCCCAGTCGGCCGCGCAGTGCGTCGATCAGTGCCCGGCTGTTGTCGAGAGCGGTCCGCAGGCCCTCTCCGGCGGTGGTGTTCGCCCGCTGGTGCAGCACGGCTCCCAGCATGAGACGGTCCTTGTCGCCGATGCGCACCTCGGAGGCCCACAGGAGGTTGCCGCCCGCCGGGGTGCTGGAGCCGGTTTTGAGGCCGATGACCCCCGATGTGCCCAGCAGGGAGTTGGTGTTCCGCACGGGGCCCACGCCGGGGACGGTGACATTCCTGCTTGCCACGATGTCACGGAAGACAGGGTTCTTCATCACCTGTCGTGCCAGGTTCAGTTGGTCGGCCGCCGTGCTCCGTGTCGTCTCCTCGATTCCGCTGGCCCCGGTATACGTCGAGTGGTCCATGCCCAGTTTCCGGGCGGCACTCTGCATCTTCTTGACGAAGGCTTCCTGTGTGCCGGAGTCCCAGCGGGCCAGCAGGCGGGCGATGTTGTTGCCGGAGGGAATCAACAGCAACTCCAGCATGTGCCGCTGGGAGAACGCGTCTCCGGGCCGGACCGGAACCGTCGACTCACCGCCAACGCCCACCTCGTGCGCGGCCTGCTGATCCACCTCGATGAGCGGGCCCTGCTCATCCGGCCGTAGCGGGTGTTCGGTGAGGATGACGTGCGCGGTCATCACTTTGGCCAGACTCGCGATCGGAACCGGTTGACGATCGCCTCGCACACCCAGCGAGCCCTCTCCCTCGATCCTGACAGCGGTCTGGCCATCCTGCGGCCACGGGACTGCGGCATTCTCGACAACTTCCGCCAGGCTGCCGTCCCCGTGGATGTTCACGGCACCCTGACGGTCGTCATGCGGGGCGGACCCGGAGTCGTCATGTGTCAGAACAACGGTGGTGCCGAGTGCCACCGCGGAGAAGAGCGCGAGCACGCCGATCGTCGTGCGACAACGGTATACGAGGGACGGGAACATCGAGAACAACCTCCGTAGTCGCACGCACGACGGGTACGACAGCAAGGCTGCTCGGGCGGTTCGTCGGGACGACGGACGCGGGTGCGCCGTGAGGTCGCAGGAACGCATCGGTTCTGCATCACAGCGTGGGCGGGCCACTCCACGGCGGCTCCGGCCGAGCGCGCGGGAGGAACCGTGTGTCCGGTCACGCGCCTGACAGGCTGTCGCCGGGCAGGCGCACGACGGCCACCGCTCCTCCGTCCTCGGGGTGGTTGGTGAAGTCCAGGGCCGCTTTGATCACCTTGGCCTGGCCCAGGGCGATCGTCAGGCCCAGCCCGTGTCCGCGGCCCCGCTCCGCCACGCCGGTGCGGAATCGCTCCGGGCCGCGCGCGAGCAGATCGGGAGGGAAGCCGGCCCCGTGATCACGCACCCTGATCGTCCGGCCGGTGACGGTGATCTCCACGGGCGCGGCGCCATGACGGTGCGCGTTGACGACGAGATTGGCGAGGATGCGGTCCAATCGGCGCGGGTCCGTTTCCGCCACGACGTCGTCAACCACCGTCATGTCCACCGTCAGGCCGGTCCTCGCCACCGATTCCTCGACCAGCTCGGCCAGGACGACTGCCCTCGGCTGGAACTGCTCGGCGCCCGCATCGAGACGGGAGATCTCCATGAGGTCCTCGACCAGGTCCCGCAGCACGCGGACCCGGCCCCGTACCAGTTCCGTGGCCTCTCCCTCAGGAAGCAGGCCGGCCGAGGTGACCAGCCCCATCAGCGGAGTGCGCAGTTCGTGTGCGACGTCAGCGGTGAAGCGCTGCTCTGCGGTGATCCTCTCCTGCAGGCTGTCGGCCATGGAATCGACCGTGGCCGAGATGTCAGTGATCTCGTCACCACCGCGGCGTCCCATTCGGGTCCGCGCGTTCACATCGCCTTCGGTGATGCGGCGTGCCGTACGGGCCACCCGGCGCAGTCGCCTGGCGAACACTTCCGTCGCCAGAGCCGTCAGCGGGACCACGACGGCCAGGGTGGCCAGGGAGTACTTCCACAGGTGCCGGTCGAGGGCACGCCTGGTGAGCAGGTCCGCAGTCATATCGACGCGGGTCGCGTACAGCTGCCCGCCTTCCTTCCGCGCCGCCCAGAACACGGGTGCCGGCGGATCGTTCTCGTAAAGGGTTCCCTGGCCGTCACGCTCGACCTGCTGCCTCAGGGCTGCGGGGAGTTCACCGGGCGTGGCAAGCGGCGCAGGCTGACCCGAGTCCCGAGCCTCCTCCAGCTCCCGGTCCAGCGCCGCGACAGCCTTGACCGCACCCTCGTGCATCGATCTTCTCAGCGTTGAGGCGTGCACCAGCACGCCAACGGTGAGCGCCATCGCGGTGCAGGCCGTGGTCACCAAGATGGTGACCTTCCAGTGCAGGGAACGCAGGTTCAGCAGGGCACGCACAGTCGACATCGCTCGTTCTCTGGCTCAGCGCCGCAGCTTGTAGCCGAAACCGCGGACGGTCTCGATGCGGTCGGCTCCGATCTTCTTGCGCAGTCGCTGCACGCACAGGTCGACGACCCGCGAGTCCCCGTCCCAGCCGTAGTCCCATACGTCGCGCAGCAGGGTCTGGCGGCTGAGCACGATGCCGGGGTGCTCCGCGAATTGCAGCAGCAGACGCAGCTCGGTCGGGGCGAGCGCGAGTTTCTCGTCGTCCCGGTAGACCTCCAGCGCGGCTGGTTCGATGGTCAGGTTGCCGAAGACCAGCCTGCCGGCCTGTTCGCTCTGCTCCGTCGACACGAGCGCGGACCGGCGCAGCAGCGAACGGATGCGGGCCACCAGGACAGCGGTGTCCACGGGCTTGACGACGTAGTCGTCGGCGCCGGCTTCCAGTCCGGACACGACGTCGAGTGAGTCGCCGCGCGCGGACATCATCAAGATGGGAGCCGTGCTGCTCTCCCTGATGCGGCGGCACAGGCCGATACCGTCCAGCCCGGGCAGCATCACGTCGAGCAACAACAGATCGCAGGGACCTTCCCGGAAGCGTTCCAGTCCCGTCAGCCCGTCGGCGGCCACGGTCACGTGATATCCGTACCGCTCCAGGGCCATGGCCACGGACTTCCGGATCACCTCGTCGTCCTCGACGAGAAGGATCTTGGCAGGAGCAGAATCAGACATGGGCATCCATCGCAAGCATTACCGGTCGGTCCTTCATCATGCCCGTCCCCACAGTCGAACCGTGCACCGGACAATGCCAGGCCCGGTCACGACGGTGCGATGAGCAGGACCGATACACCGCTGACACGCAGCCGAGCGGCTTCGGACACATGGTGAGGCGCATCCGGCCGCACGACCCCGCCCGCCATGACGTCCGCTGTTCTCCAAGAGCGCCCCGTGCTCCTCGCACCCTTCGGTGGTGCCTGTCCTTGACGGCAGGCCGGTCACTGCCGCGGCAGGCACGCACGTGCGGCGGAAGGTGCCGCGGCACGGGAAGGTCCACCGAACGGGCAGCAGCGGGGGCACACCGAGCGTGCCGTCTCGCCCTTACCCACGGCTCGGTACCACCGGACGCGGCGGGCTTTCAACACAGCCCGGCAGTGGTGCGTAGTCAGGGTATGAGCACCTCTCACTCCGCGGCGCCGCCCCCGGATCCCGGCGGCCGCCGTGGCACCCCGGTGGGGCGGCGTGTACTGCTGGGCATGGTCGGACTCGGCGCCGTGGGCGTCGTCGCCGGCGGCCCGCTGCAGCGTCTGGTCTCCGACAGCATCGACACCGTTGCCGAGAAGGACCCGACCGGCCTGTCGAACCTGCTGCCGGGCAACCGTTTCCGCTACTACTCCGTCACCAGCTCCGTACCCGAACGCGACGAGACGAACTACCGCCTCACCGTCGACGGGCTCGTGGACAAGCCGATGACGTACAAGCTGTCCGACCTCGCGGGTCTTCCGCAGCACAGGATCGTCAAGGACGTGCAGTGCGTGACCGGCTGGCGGGTCCCGCAGACGCCCTTCGCGGGGGTACGCCTGTCCACCCTCCTCGACGCGGCGGGCGTGGCACCCGAGGGCAAGGCCATCCGGTTCACCTGCTTCGACGGGGTGTACACCGAGAGCCTGACGATGGAGCAGGCGCGCCGCCCGGACGTGATGGTCGCCACCAGCATGGAGGACAAGCCGATCACCCATGCGCACGGCGGCCCCGTGCGGCTCTACGTGGCGCCGATGTACTTCTACAAGTCCGCGAAGTGGCTGTCGGGCATCACCGTCACCGAGGACGTGAAGCCCGGCTACTGGGAAGAGCTCGGCTACGACGTGGACGCGTGGGTGGGCCGCTCGAACGGACGCAGCGATGCCCCCACGGTCTGACCGCGCGGCAGCCCGCGAGAACCCTTCCGGTACCGGCCAGCGGCTTCTCAGGTTCACGGCCGCGGTGCGCTGGGTCCATCACACCACCGCGGCGCTGGCCGGGGTGTGCGTCATCACCGCCGCATGCCTGTACGTGGGTCCCCTGGCCGAACTCGTCGGCCGTCGCAGGCTGGTGACCATCGTGCACGAATGGTCCGGTGTCGCGATGTTCCTGCCCGTGCTGCTGGGGCTGACGTCCCGGGCGCTGCGCTCGGACCTCACCCGGCTCAACCGGTTCGAGGACCACGACCGCCGCTGGCTGTGGGCGGCCGTGCGGCGGCGCCGCACCTCGGACATACCCTCGGGCAAGTTCAACGGTGGCCAGAAGGCCTACGCGGCGTGGACGGCGGGCGCCGGCCTCGTGATGCTGGGGACCGGGCTCATGCTCTGGTTCCCGCAGCTTTTCGCCCTGAGCCTGCGGACGGGGGCGACGTTCGTCCACGACTGGCTCGCCCTCGCGGTCGCGGTGGTCGTGGCCGCCCACATAGGAAAGGCGGTCGGTGACCCGGAGGCCCGCAGGGGCATGTGGAGCGGCACCGTGTCACGGGCGTGGGCGGACCGGGAACACCGCTTGTGGCGAGAGGAGTTGGAGGACCACTCCGCTCACTCCGGCTCCGACCGGTCGTCCGGCGTCCCGGAGGACTCCGTACGCCCGTAGGGCAGGTCACCGGCAAGGTAGCGGACCAGCATGCCGACGAGTGCACGTTCGAAGCGTTCGATGTCGACGCGTGCGGGTGCCGCCATCAGCTTGTGGGTGACGAGTTCCACGGTGGACGCGAGCAGTACGGCGGCCGTGTCGATGTCGTCGACGCGCACCTCGGGGTGCCGTGCGAGCAGCTCGCCGAACTGTGCGATCCGGCTCTCCTCGTGCCTGCTCACCTTCTCGACGAGGTCCGTGGAGCGTGGCGCCTCCTCGATCATGATGCGCAGCAGCTGGGGGTCGGCCCTGTGTGTCTCGATGGCCTCCCGCACGACCAGCCGCACGGCGGCTTCGAGGCTCCCGGCGGCCAGTGCCCGCTCGCTCTGCTCCGCGCTCGCCCTGGCTCCGTCGTCGATGTGCCGGACCAGCAACTCGGCGAGGATCGCATCCTTGTTCGGAAAGTACTGGTACAGCGAGCCGATGGAGATGCGGGCGGCTTCGGCGATCCGGTTGGTGGTACCGGCCGCATAACCGTGCTCGGCGAAAACGTGAGCAGCGGCGTCGAGGATGCGGCCCCGGGTGAGCTCTGCCCGGGCCTGCCGAGGCCTTCGACGTGGTTCGAGACGGCGGTTTCCCGATGCCAACGCGGTGCTCCCCGGATGCTCGAAAAGCGAGTGGCCAAAACGTGAGCCCTGACTCACAATAATGCCATGAGCTGGGAAGACAGCAATACAGTCAGGGACGTACGATGATTCCCCAGGTCCGTCGTCCGTCGTCTCGCACGATGATCACACTCGAGGTGCGTGGCAGCACCTTGCTCACACCGAACTTCGCACGGGTGACGCTGGGCGGTCCGGCCCTGAAGGACCTCGTCCTCGTCGGCTACGACCAGTCGGTCCGGCTGTTCTTCCCCCGTAAGGGGCAGAACGCCCTGCGCATGCCGACCCTCTCCAGCGAGGCGTGGATGGCCCAGATGATGATGACGCCCAAGTCCGCCAGGCCCTGGGTGCGCAATCTCACGATCCGCCGCTCCCGCCCCGCCGACGACGAGATCGACATCGAGTTCGCCCTGCACGACGACTTCCCCATGTCCACCTGGGCGCGCGGGGTGCGGCCCGGGGATCCGGCCGGCATCTTCGACATGGGGTACGCCTATCTCCCGCCGGCCGAGGCCGACTGGCAACTCCTGGTCGCGGACGAGAGCGCGGTGCCGGCCGTACTGGCGATTCTGGACCACGCGCCGTCCACCCTGACCGCGGAGGTCTTCCTGGAGGTTCCCACCGCCGCGGACATCCGGTCGTCGGAGATCACCGCTCGGGAGGGGGTCAGGGTTTACTGGATCAGCCGCGACGACCCGGAGGTCCGGCCCGGCACCCTGGTTCTGGACGCGGTGCGCACGGCGGAGCTGCCCCCGGGCCGCTTCTACACCTGGGCGGCAGGCGAGCACCGGCTGCCCACGACACTGCGCCGTCACCTTGTCGCCGAGCTCAATGCGGCGAAATCGGACATCGGATTCGCGGGCTACTGGCGTCAGGGCTGGTCCAGCCCCGGCTGATCGTCCGCGGGGCCCGCGCGGTCCAGCCCCGCGCGCCCTTCTGGCAGCCGCCATCATGGGGCCATGGTCTCCAGCCGGCAGCACCCCCTACCCGCACCGCCTGCATCGGCGCATCTGTCGGTCGCGGAGGCGGAAGACCTCGCGCTGTACCAGGAGAAATTCCGGCGCCGTCTGCCGGAGTCGCTGGACGAGTTGCGCGGCCCCGTCCACGGTGTTGTCGAGCTGCCCCTCCACATCGCCTGGCCCGGGCGGGCCTTCTACGATCTGGAGAAGTCCCGACAGCGCATGGGCCTGTACCGAACCGTGCTGCACGAGGGCCTGCGTGAGGATCTGTCGCGCTTCCTCAACCAGGCGTTGCTCCTGGAGATGTGGCCGGTGCTGCGCACTCTCGTAGGGCGCACCGTGCGCGGGGTATGGGAGGACGCCTTTCCCCGGCTCTCCTCCCGCGTCCGGTCAGCCGCGTGACGGACAGGCCGGAGCCGCACAGGCGGCTCCTGGCTGATGTGATCGCGATCGGCGCTCGCTATCCCCTGGTTCTCACGGGCGGGTACGCCGTCCGGGCACACCGTCTGGCGAACCGCCCCAGCCAGGACCTCTATGTCGCCACGGAGAATCAGGCTCCGATGGCCGACATCGCGGACACACTCCGTGGCGGCCTGGAGGCACAGGGCCGGCAGGTTCAGGCGCTGGAGACCGCTCCGCTGTCCGCCCGGTTCACCGTGTCCGACGGCCACCGGGCAGACGTGCGAGGTCGACTGCTCCCGCTCACCGAGGACGGCGGCGATGCGGGCGAGGTCTTCGGGGCCACCGCGCCGCTCTTCGACGACCGGACGCGCGCACCGTTCACTGCGTCCTGTAGCCGCAGAAGCGCGACGGCCTTCTCCGCGCCGCCGCGCGCGGAACATCCGGGTGCCCCGTCGTCCGGACGGGACGTCGCGTCACCGCTCGCGGTCGGCGGCGCACAGCTGTTCGTCGATCAGGGTGTTGGTGACGTGCATGGTGTCGAGGTCGGGAGCGGAGCCGTCGCCCGTGGCTTCCACGACCACCACGTGACGGCCGTCTTCGCTGACACCGGTGCGGGTCATGTAGCCGGCGATGTCCCCGGCATGGCTGTAGTAGCTCCCGCCACAGCTGAGCGGCACCTGCATCAGTCCCAGGCCGTAGCGGACGCCTGGCCAGACGGCGTCCAGCTGGGCGGCACGTACGGTTGTCCTCATCTCCGCCATCTGGGCGGGCTTCAGCAGCCGGCCCTTCATGAGTGCCGAGTAGAAACGGGTCAGATCGGCCGAAGTGCTGATCATGCCGCCGGCCGCGCCGGCCGCGCTCGGGTTGAACTCCGTGACATCGATCGCCGGCTTGCCGTCGTCGAAGGCCGAGTAGCCTTTCAGGTGGTTGCCCGGGATGCCGGGGCGGGTGGCGGGAGCGGACGTGTGGCGCAGGTGCAGCGGCCGGACGATGCGGCGCGTCACCTCACGCTCCCAGGTGTTCCCGGTGGCCTTCTCGATGATCATGCCGGCGACGATGTAGTTCGTGTTCGAGTACGCCCATCCCGTACCGGGCGCGAAGTCGGGTGCGTGACGCATCGCCATGCCGACGAGCTGCGCGTCCGTCCAGGTCGTGTATCGCTGGGCCAGATAGCCGGCCCTGGTGTTGAGAACGGGGATGTCGCGGGTGTAGCTGTACAGACCGCTGGTGTGATTCAGCAGGTGCCGGACGGTGATCCGTCCGCCGTCGTTGCCGTTGCCGGAGATCACTCCCGGCAGCCAGTCCTCGACCGTGTCGTCCAGCGAGAGCCGCCCCTCGCCCGCCAGTTGCAGCACCACCGTGGACACGAACGTCTTGGTGACACTGGCGATCCGGAACCTGTCGCCGGGCCGTACAGGACGCTTCGTGGCGGTGTCCGCCACTCCGACGGTGGCGTACCGGGAGCTCTGAGGACCGGACGACTGGGCAAGCACCCCCACGGTGCCCGTCGCCTGGATCGCGACCGCCTGCCGCCGCAGTGAGTCCACGTCCGGCTTCGGAGCGCCGACCGCCGGCACGACCAGGCCGAGACTCGCGAAAGCGGTGACCAAGCTGGTGGTCGCCGTGCGGTAGTTGACCGGGCTTCGGGTTCGGGACACGCTCGGGTGCGCCATGGTCATCTGGTTCCCTGTCGTCGGGGTGCACCGGCCGGTCCGGTGCGTCCACCACCGTAGGAACAGGCGCGGGACCGCACGATGGGGCAGGCACGACGGTTCGGAGTACAGCCTGTGCCACCTCACCGATGTCACAAGAGCGGAACCAGCCGCCCTCACGGCACGACTACCTGGACGCACGGCACACGAAGCCACCAACGGAAAGAGTCATCGGCATGCCCGAAGTGAACCGCAGGAAGGCCCTGTTGTCCGGCGCGGCCCTGGCCGCCACCGGTGCCACTACCGCACCCGCGGCTGCTACGGCGCCCGCCACTGCGCCGCAGGAACAGAGGCATCACCCCCTACGTGTCCACGTCGTCGTCTTCGACGGGGTGGAGGAACTGGATGTGTTCGGGCCGCTCCAGGTTCTCGGTGCTACGGCCGCGATGGGCTTCCCGGTCGCGTACCGGCTCGTCACGGGCGGCCGTCCCGGAACGGTCTCCGCCCGCTTCGGCACACGGATCGACGTGCCGGACACCTTCGATCCCGCGGAGGCGGATGTTCTCGTCGTGCCCGGCGGCGGCTTCCGCCTCCGCAACGGTCCCGGCATCTGGGCGGAACTCAAGAACGGGCACCTGCCCCGCCTGCTGCGTGAGGCGGCGGCGGACGAGCGGCTGACCCTGTACGGACTGTGCACCGGAGTAGTCCTGCTCCACGAGGCAGGCGTCATCAGGAACCGGCCGTGCACCACACACACCGGCGCCAAGCAGTACCTGAGGGACCAGGGAGCCGACGTGCGCGACGTACGCGTCATCGACGACGGAAACCTGGTCTGCGCGGGCGGTGTCAGCGCCGGCATCGACGGGGCCCTGCACCTGATGGAACGGCAATTCGGCTCCGAGACGGCGGCGAGGACCGAACGCTACCTGGAGTTCGAACGCAGGGGCACCGTCCTGGTCACCTCCGGGTAGACCGGTCCCGCTTCCGCCCCCGGGTGTCGGCGCTTCCCCTACGAGGGCGTTTCCGCCGCCGTGGCAGTGTGGTCGAAGGCGATCAACGGGTCACCGGTCAGCGGGTGCTCGATGACCGCGGCCCGTACGCCGAACACCTCGGCCAGGAGGTGCGGGGTGAGAACCTCGAGCGGGGTACCCGAGGCGACGACCTCACCGGCGTGCAGCACGTGCAGGCGGTCGCACACCGACGCGGCCGCGTTCAGGTCGTGCAGCGACACCAGGGTCGTACGGTGCTGGGCCCGCAACAGGGCCAGCAGTTCCACCTGGTGGCGGACGTCGAGATGGTTGGTGGGCTCGTCCAGGACGAGGACATCCGGATCCTGGGCCAGCGTGCGGGCCAGCAGGACCCGCTGCCGTTCCCCTCCCGACAGTGCCGAGAACCTGCGCCCGCCGTACCGCGTCATGCCGACCCGTTCCAGGGCGTCGGCGACGATCCACCGGTCCTTCTCGTCCTCACCGGCGAAGGCCCGCTTGTAGGGGGTACGCCCCATCGCCACCACTTCGCGCACCGTGAGTTCGAAGTCGCCGCCCCGCTCCTGTGGCAGTGCCGCCACATGGCGTGCCGCCCGGGCCGGCGCGAGGGCCGCCAGGTCGGTACCGTCGAGCAGCACCCGTCCCGCCGCGGGACGCAAATGCCGGTAAACGGTGCGCAGCACGGTCGACTTGCCGCTGCCGTTCGGGCCGATCAGCCCGGTGATCTCACCGGGAGCGGCGAGCAGGTTCACCCCGGCCACCACGGTACGACCGTCGTAGGCGACCCGGAGGCCGTCCACCTCGATACGCATCAGCCACGCTCCAGTCGGCGGTCGAGCAGGAACAGCAGGACGGGAGCGCCGATGAAAGCGGTGACCACACCCACCGGCAGCTCCATCGACGGCAGGGCCGTGCGGCAGACGATGTCGACCACGACCAGCAGGACGGCGCCGGTCAGCGCGGAGACCGGCAGCAGTCTGCGGTGGTCCCCGCCGATGACGAGCCGGCACAGGTGCGGCACCATCAGCCCCACGAAGCCGATGGCGCCGGAGACGGAGACCAGGACGCCCGTGAGGACACTGGTGACGACGAACAGTTCCCTGCGGAGCACGACCACGTCGACGCCCAGCCCGGCCGCGGTCTCGTCGCCCAGGAGCAGGGCGTTCAGCCCCCGGGCACGCGCCTGCAGGGCGACCAGTCCGAGGAGCACCGCCCCGGCCGGCAGGACCAGGGTGCTCCACTGGGCTCCGCCGAGGCTGCCCATCAGCCAGAACAGCACGCCCTGGGTCTGCTGCTCGTCGCCCACCCGCAGCACCAGATAGCTGGTGAACCCGGACAGGAACTGGCCGATCGCCACACCGGCGAGCACCAGCTTCAGAGGGGAGAAGCCGCCTCCGCGCCGGGCCACCGCCCAGACAAGGCCGAAGGACAGCAGCGCCCCGAGGAAAGCGGCGCCGGAGACACCGACTCCGAACAGCCCGCCCGTGCTCGTACCGAGCACGATGGCCGCGACCGCCCCCAGCGAGGCGCCGTTGGAGATGCCCAGCAGGTAGGGATCCGCCAGCGGGTTGCGCACCAGCGCCTGCACGGCGGTGCCCACGATCCCCAGTCCGGCCCCGACGAGGGCGGCGAGCAGGGCGCGTGGCACCCGCAGCTGCCAGACGATGAGGTCCTGGGTTCCCGGCCGCGGCTGCCCGCCGGTCACGCGGTGCAGCACCGTGGACCACACCTCGCCGAACGGCACGCCGGAGGAGCCCCAGGAGACGGCCGCGGTGAGCGACAGCAGCAGGGCCACGGCGAGTGAGGCGAGGAGCCAGACCACGGGGACGGTTCTGGGCCCCCGTTCGCCGGCCTTCGTCGGGGACGGGCCGGCCGCGCGCGCCGTGCGGGTCGGTGAGGATGCCGCCGACATCTACCGCACGTCCTCGAACTTGTCCGGATACAGGGTGCGGGCGATCTGCTCGACCGTCTCCGCGTTGGTGACGCCCGGCGTCGTCGTGCGTTCCGACCGGATCCGCAGGAACCGGTCCTTCCTGACGGCGGTCAGCCCGCGCGTGGCGGGGAAGGACTTGAGGAAGCGCTCCGCCTCGTCGAACGCCTTGTCGTCCGCCTTCTCACTCCCTCGGTTGCGTACGGCGAGCTGGATCCAGTCGGGATTCTTGTCGACGACATCCTCCCAGCCCGTCTTCTCGTAGTCGGCGTCGCAGTCGCGGAAGATGTTGCGGGCCCCGGCGAGAGTGATCACCGCGTTGGCCACCTGCTTGCCGCACACCGCGGTGAGTTCCTTGGTGCCGGCGTCGAAGTCGAAGACGAAGTAGGTGGGCCGCTGCCCCTCGGGCACGGCGCCCACCCGTTCACTCACGGTGTCCAGGGTCTCCTTCATGCCGGAGACGATCTCACGGGCCCGTTCGGACGTGCCGGTGAGCGCCCCCAGCCGTTCGATGTCCTCCGTGACCGCGGACAGGTCCTTCCGCGGGCCCGGCAGTTCGGCGGCGCACGCGGTGGAGCGCAGCTGCACCACCCGGATACCGGCGGCCTCGAACTCTTCCGGCCGAGGCCCGACATGAGCGCCGCGCGCCGGGCGGAACGTCTCGATGTACGCGTCCGCGCCTGAACCGAGCAGCTTCTCCTTGGGGATGACCGTCCTGCCCAGGACCGGCACCTCGGCCGCCTCGTCCGCAAGGTCGGCGGGCAGCGCGCCCTTGGCGGGCGGGAAGCCGGTGCCGATCGCCTTCGGTCCCGCTCCGAGCCTCAGCAGGATCTCCAGTCCCGCCGCATTGCTCGTGACGATCTTGCCGGGAGGCGCCTCGAACGTGACCTTCTCACCGTCGCAGTTCTCCACCGACACCGGGGAACCCCCGGAGCCGCCCCGCGCGGCCGACGTGTCGTCCGCGCCGCCTCCACCGCCGCACGCGGTGGTGAGCAGTCCCGCGGTGAGAACGACGCCGCTGACCGAGCGCCACATCCTGGACATGTCCTGCCTCCACGACCCGCTGTTTTCCCTGCATCCGGAAAGCCCTGTTCGCCGGGCTTCGCACAAGTAGTCGTGGAAGGGGGACTCCAGGTTCCCGGCCTGCCGCGTTTTTCACGCTGCGACAAGACAGCCGGCCGGGAACCCGGTCCGCGAACACCCCTCAGCGTGTCCGCCGCTTCCGCGCGCGTTCTCAGGCCGCCCGGACGGTGCCCGCATCCCCCTCCGCGTCGGCGTCGGCGTCGGCGTCGGCGTCGGCGTCCCGGATCATGCCGGCCAGTGCGGAGCGGGCACGCGCCACGCGGGAGCGCACCGTACCGACCGGGCAGCCGAGGACGGTGGCGGCCTCGGCATAGGGGAACCCGAGAAGCTGGGTGACCATGAAGGCCTCGCGGCGTTCCGCCTGGAGCGTCGACAGCATCTCGGTGAGGGCGAGGCCCTCCTCGAAGCCGGGCAGGTGCCGCGGCTGGGCCTGCTCGGCGGCGCCGCGCCAGTCGGGCTGGTCGGCGCGCCTGGGTCGGGCGGCCGCGTACCGGAAACTGTCCACCACCGTGCGCCGGGCGATGGACAGCAACCAGGTACGGGCGGAGGAGCGGCCCTCGAACCGGTGAAGGCCGGCCAGTGCCCGCAGGAAGACGTCCTGGGTGAGGTCGTCGGCGGCCTGCGGGTCGGCGCTGAGGTGCGCCACGTAGCTCCACACGTCCTGGTGCAGTGCGCGGACGAAGAGGTCGGTCTTGTCGGCGTCGCCGCCCCGGGCCGCCAGGGCGAGCCGGGTCGTGGCCGCGTCGGAGGCAGGAGTGTGCCATCCCGGTACGCTCCCGGCGGGAGACCGCGGGGCAGGGGAGGGCCGGTGGTCGGGGGGTTGGTGGGTAGGCGTCATCGCCACGGGTCCTTACGTCGGTCAGGTGAAGTCTGGCGGCGCGCGGCCGGGACGGGACGCGGGCACCTCGGGTGCGCCGAAGGGGGCGCCGGTGCCCGCGCCGGTGGGGAACCGTCGGCGCGCGTCCGGGGAACCGGCTGTCACCACAGGACAGCGGTGCGCGCCCGGTGGACCTCGCGTGGGGTCGCCGACGTCGGGCAGCGTCCGCCGCGGTACGGGGTTGTCGCGTCGCGGACGTACGCGCGGACGTGCACATCGCGGGGGTGCGGTGCGAAGTGACGCGCGCCGCAACGGCGCCGCCAGCCATCCGGCGAGGGCTCGCAGTACGCGGAAGACGGCCCGTTCCCCGTGAGCGAGCCACACCCCGCACAGCATGGCGGCCGCCACGTGCGCGGCCGCCATGCCCAGGGGCGCCATGGCGGACATGACGTGCACGCCGTGCGCGGCCGTGCCGGCGGCGGCGGACATGTCGTGCGCCGTGGCGTGGGCGTGGCCCGGCACACCGGTGACGGTCCGTTCCGGGGTGCGTGGTGGCATGCCCACGCACAACAGATGCTCGGCCCACCGCCGGACGAAGGAGGTACCCGCCCGGGCGTCGGCACGGGCCAGGGTCTGTGCGAGTGAGAACCCGGCGTGCAGTGCCGCCTGTGCCGTCACGGTCGTCGCGGTGACGGCGAGCGGTCCCCGCTCACGGCCCGCGAGGGCCCAGGCCGCCGCGGCCGTACTCACGAAGGCGGCGACCGTCGCAGGGGCGGGGACGGCCTCTCCCGACATCAGGATGTGTCCGGTCGCGGCGAGCGTCACGCACACCGCCCCGAAGGCGACGGCCCGGACGGCTCTGGAGAGGGAGAGCACATCCGGTGTCATGACGGTCCTGCGTCCACAGTGGTCCTGCGGTTCAGGGGGCAGTTCGGCGGCGGCCGGTGCCGGGAGTCGCGCGCCTCGGCGTACGGAACCATGGCGCGACGGCACATGTACCCCGTCGGCCCATGGAATCCTTCCCTCTCCGTCGTGCCCCGGTTCCTGCGCACGGCCGGCCCGGTGTTCGCTGGGGTGTACGCGGTGCGGCGGGGAGACGTTGAAGACGAGGCTGCATCCTGCGGCGCACTTCCGGCACGGGCAACGACCCCCATGGCAGAAAAGGTGGGACATACGTCCGCAGCGGGGCGCAACCCCGCTCTCGCACGATCCGTCATACGCCCATGACCGCAGGACGAACCCAGGTCGAGGCGGGAACGTGAACGCAAGGCGGTATCGGAAGCTCTGGTACCGGTGCGGGCGGGCCGGCAGAGCACGTCCGGCGCGGCGGGCGGCAGCGCGGGCTCGCGGCCGGGCCCGTGTGGATGTCCCGTACGACGTCGGTGTGCGGACCACGCGCACCGGCTCCGGCACCAGGCCCGCACCGGAAGGGCCCGGAAAGCGATCGGCACCGGACTGCCCCGGGCGCGGAGAGAACGGGCAGGCCCCTGCCGACGGCAGCGGCCGGGATGACCATGGATCACTGCGAGCGGGACACCGTCCTCGTCCACGTCAGCCCCTGCCGCACCTGAGTTCCGGTGGACAGCGGTCTTCCCCCTTTCTTCGACTCCTTCAACACTGGCACC
Source organism: Streptomyces malachitofuscus (assembly GCF_055571035.1). NCBI lineage: Bacteria > Bacillati > Actinomycetota > Actinomycetes > Kitasatosporales > Streptomycetaceae > Streptomyces > Streptomyces malachitofuscus. The sequence continues at coordinate 144,074 of NZ_JBVIGA010000016.1, forward strand.
AGGAGCCGCGTATACCCCGTGTGACCAACACGTCATCACGGGGGACAGGAACGAATCCGGGCTCCCGGGCGGTCGCGGCTGGAGGTGAGTGGATCCGATGAACTCCCGTCACTTCAACGGCATGTGGTACAGCGTGCTGGGCCCCATAGAAGTACTGCGCGACGGATGCGCACTGGACCTGGGCCCCCGGCAGCGCAGAGTGATCCTCACCCGCCTCCTCGTCGAGTACGGCCGGCCGGTCTCCCTGGCGGAGCTGTGCCGTACCCTCTGGCCGGAGGACCCGCCGGCGGCCGCCGTGCCCTCCGTCCGAGCCCACATCAGCCGACTTCGTGCGGCTCTGGAGCCGGGTCGACAGGGCAAGTCCTCGGTACTGGTCAGCGGAGCGTACGGCTACGCCTTGAAGATCTCCCCTCAGGCCCGGGACACCTCCGCGTTCGAGCAGTCCGTCGACCAGGCTCGTGGAGCACTCAGGCAGCAGGACCTCGCACGCGCCCGCCAGGAGATCGACGCCGCCCTCGAACTGTGGCGGGGTGAGGCACTGGGTGAGGCGGCCGAGCACACCTTCGCCCTGCGGGAGGCATCGCGTCTGAACGCGGCCCGTCAGGACGCGCGGGAACTCCAAACCACGATTCTCCTCCATCAGGGCGACGTGGAGCGCGCCGTCCACGTCGCCGAGCACCTCACTGTCACCGCCCCCCTGCGGGAAGTCTCCTGGGCCCTGCTCATGCGTGCCCTATACGGAGCGGGACGGCCGGTGGAGGCGCTGCGCCAGTACGAGCGGTTCCGCGGCATGCTCTCCCGGGAGCTCGGTCTCGATCCGAGTCCTGGCCTGCGCAAACTGCACACCGCCGTCCTGCGCCACGACACCGCGGTCCTCGGATCACCCCGGCCGTCCCGCTCCGTCACCACGCTCACCACCCCACCCGGAGCCGCCTCCCCCCTCACGACACCTCTCGTCGGGCGCGGCAAGGAAGTGGCACAGCTCCATGCCCTGCTGGAGGCGGCGGTTCCCGGACAGGTCCAGTGGGCCGTCGTCTCCGGCGATCCGGGGTCCGGCAAGACCAGACTGCTGGACGAGGCCGCCGCGCAGGCCACCAGAACCGGGTTCGACGTCATCTGGGCGGGCGGAGGCAGGGGCCCGGGCACTGACCGCACGGCCGCCCTTCACTGCCGCGACACCCGGCCGGCGGACGAACCGCGGCCGCACGGTGAGGTCGACGGCGCACCGGACGGTACGGGAACGGACCCGGTCACCGCTCTCGTCCGCGAGGTGACCCGGGCCCCCACCCTGTGCGTCATCGACGATCTCGACCGGGCGAACCCAGTCGTTGCCGAGCGGCTGAGCCGGCTCACCACGCTCCTTCGCAACGAACCGGTCGTCTTCCTCTGCGCTCTGCGGGACCCGGCGGCCACCACGGTCAGCGGACTGCTCGCCGAGCTGGCGCGGCTGGACACCACGTGGCTGCAGCTTGAGCCCTTGACGGTCGCGGACGTGCGCGAGCTGCTCGCGGAACGCGGCGAGACGGCCCCCGATGCGGAGGCGCTGCATCGGCGCAGCAGGGGAAACCCCTTCACGCTGGGCGAGTTGCTCAAGCTGCCGGCGGCGCAGCGATGTGGCCCGGACGCCCGCGTGCCGGTCACCATCCGCGCCATCGTCCTGGCCCGGCTGAACGAAGTGGCGGCGCCGGTCAGGATGATGCTGTCCCACGCGGCCGCCGACGGGGGTCGCCTCGACATCGCCCTGCTCGCAGACGTCCACGGCGTGAGGCACGAGCAACTGCTGCGGCTGGTCGACGAGGCGGTCACCGCAGATCTGCTCCTGTGGCATGAGGACTGCGACGACCCGGCCTCGGGCCACTACGATCTGCCCGAGCTCGTCCGCGACGTACTGCTCGGCACCATGGCCGTACCGTCTCGGCAGTTGCTGCACGCCGCGATCGCGCGTGAGCTCCTCGACCGGGGCTGCACCAACCCGACACGGCTCGCCCGCCATCTCCAAGCGGCCGGCCCGCTGGCCCCGGTCACGGAACCCGTTCCGGGTTTCCGATCCCATGAAATGACCGCTTCCGACCACACCACGAGGATAGGATCCACATGCCTGACCAGCAGCGGGCCGTGAGCGAGAGCGCCGCCCAGGGCGAAGAGTCCGGCGTTGCCACCAACGCCTCGACCGGCGCAACCCGCTCCACCGGCAACGCTCGCGACACGGCAGTCACCATCCCAGGCGAGAGCACGGCCCCGGACGGCACGAGTCCGACAGTCGCGACCGCCGGAGACACGAGCACGGCCGGCCGAACGGCGACCGTCTCCGGAGCCGGCCCAGCCGCACCTGCGGAGGGTACGGGCGCGGCAGCTTCGCAGGCTTCCGGAGCAGCCGGAACTCCGGCCACTGCCGCCGGTGGCACGACGGGCGACACGACCGCAACCACCGCACATGCCGCCTCCGCGCCCAGGGCGCGCTGGAGCGCGCGCGCCCTGTTCCGGGGTTCCTCGGACGGACACGCGGAGGGCGCCACGGCAACCGCCCCGGCCTCCTCGGACGACTCTGCGGACGCCGGCGTCCCCGGCCGTCCCAAGAAGCCCGTACTCGCCGCCGCCGCCATGGCGGGCGCCGTTCTCATCGCCGTACCCCTGCTGGTCCTGGTCACCAGCGGCGAGGACGACAGCGACAAGGTCACTTCCACCGGCTCGGCCGACACCCTTCTCGGCAGCGGCGACGGGCCGCCCGGAGACTTCGTCGCGGCGACACCTACCGCCGGAAAGCAGGACACCGTGAAGGACGGGGGCCCGCAGAAGGATGACGGGAAGAAGCTGGGCAACCCGGAGGTGAACAGCGCCCAGGCACCCCCTGCGACGGGGCAGAAGAGTGCCACCAGAGATCCTGCCCCCACCATCACCCCCTCGCGCGACAGCGCCCGGCACGTGCGCGAGAAGGACGCCGTGGTGCAGAAGGCACCGGCCAACGTACCCGCCGTCCTGACCAGGGTGCTGATCAAGAACAACACCAACGGCACGTGCGTGGACATTCCCGGTGCCGGCAGCGGCACTCGGGACGGGCGCATCGTTCAGTCGACCTGCAACAGCCACCCCAGCGACAACCAGTTGTGGAACGTGGAACAGCGGTACGCCAATGCCGGGCCAGGGGGAGCGCCGCTGTTCCAGATACGCAACGTCGTGGACAGCATGTGTCTCGACCTGCCCGGCTACACGGGTGTGGGCGGCGGCACCAAGGTGACGGAATACCCCTGCAACGGCACGACCGCCGACAACCAGTTGTGGTGGTTCGACAAGCAGCCCGACGGAAAGTTCTGGATCCGCAACTACGCCAGCAACAACCAGTGCCTGGACTCCTACGACGCCAACAACAGCGTGCGCGACCTGTTGATCTGGCCCTGTGCGCAGGAGAACCGCAACAACCACGAATGGTTCACCACGCTGCGCTGAACGGACCGGCCTGCATCGGTATGCGCCCGTGCCGGACGGCTCCAACAGACTTCGCACCAACCGGAGGGCTCACGTGGACATACGTCCCGGTGAACGGCAGGAGGAACCAGTCGACACGCCCGAGGTGCCCGAAGCCGTACGGGCCGTCGCACGCACGGCGCCGGGGCACTGGATCGGCGTGGTGGACCCGGAGTGGACCGGAGAAGGGGCGCCGCCGGAGTGGGCTGTGGTGGGCGAATGGCAGTCCGACGGAAGCGGCGGTGTGGGGAACTTCCGCGCCAACCCGGCCTACCGGCCATCGGCCCGTGTGCTCGGCTGGCCGGAACCCACCGACCCGGTGGACGCCGCGGCACAGCGGGCCGTCACCGGCTACGGCTCGGTGGACGAGGCACTCGCGGCGCTCGTGGAGGCGGACATCACGGTCGTGCGCGGACCGGACGGCGGACCGCTCACGGCCATGGGGCGGGACGGGGCGCCGGTGGTGCTGTTGTTCACCTCCCCGGCCCATGAGTTCATGTCCTCGTCGCTGTGGCACGACAGGATCCCGGCACGGGAGCTGGTCCGTTCGCTGGGTGCGGGCACCTTGTTGATGGTGAACGCCGGGGCCGTGGCCCCGCTGCTGGTGCCGGTGGACGGCCTTCCCGGTCCTCCGTCGGTGCTCCGCTCCGGAGAGGGCACCCTGCGGGCGGACGAGGACGCCGGGAAGCCTGTCTGATCCGCCCTCGCACGCCTGCGCCGGAGTCCCGCGCCCGGTGGAACGGCGGCAGTTCACCACCGGCCCCGCGGGAGCCGCGCGCAAGGCATGATGACACCGTCGGCTCTCCGGCAGACGCCCCCGGCAGCAGGGGCGCCCGCCGAAGACTCCGCCGTGACGAGGAGGTTGGTGCGTGTCGCGCCAGGTACTGACGGTCGGTCCGGGAGACCGGGACGGCTACCGAACGATCGGTGAGGCGCTCTCGGCCGCCCGTACCGGCGCGCTCATCAGCGTCCGGCCCGGGACGTACGCCGAGAACCTCGTGATCCACACTCGGGTCACGCTCACCGCCTCCGAGGGACGGGGAACGGTGGAAATCCGACCACGCTCGGGCAGTGTGCTCACGCTGCGTGCCGACGCGGTGATGCTGGCCGAGCTGACCCTGCGCGGCTTCGACGCCGAAGAGCCCGCCGTGGACGTACGGGTCGGGCAGGCCGCGTTCGACGGCTGTGAACTCGTCGGCGCCGCCTGGACCGCGCTGCTGGCCGGCGGAACCGGTTCCTTCGCGCTGCGGGACTGCCGGGTGGCCAACCCGCAGGGCGCGGGCATCGTCATCACCTCGGCCACGCCCACCACCGTGGAGTCCTGCACGCTGGAGCATCTGGGCAGCAGCGGACTGGTCCTCTCCGAGCGGGGTGAGGCGCGCATCCGCGGCTGCACGGTACGCGACGCCCGCGGCAACGGCCTGCTCGCCAACGGCGATGCCCGGGGCACCCTGGAGGACTGCGACATCTCCTCCACCGACAAGCCCTCCATCGCCCTGGAGCAGAACTGCGCCCTCACGGTGGTCCGCACCGTGGTGCACGACACCAGCACCGGCGTGCACCTGAGCAGCGCGGGCCGTACGACGCTCGAGGACGTACGCGTCACCGGGGCCTCGGCGAACGGGATCACCCTGGCCGGGGGCACCGACCCCGTGCTGCGCCGCTGCCGCGTCACCCGCACCCGCGGCCATGGCGTGCTGGTGACCGACCGGGGGCGCGGCACGTTCGAGGACTGCTGGGTGGAGGATGCGCAGGGCGCGGCGCTGCGGGTCTCCGGGGCCGCCTCCCCCACGTTGACCGGTCTGACCATCCGCGACTGCGACCAGGCCGGACTGCTCCTGGAAGAGAACTCGGCTCCGGAACTGGACCGCCTCGAGGTGATCGGCGGGTCGCCGGCGGTCGCCGTGCGCGCCGGTGCCAACCCGCTGCTGCGCCGGGCCAGACTGGTGGAGCCCGCCGGCGACGGCATCACCGTCACCCAAGGCGCCCGTGGCCGCGCCGAGGACTGCGAGATCATCCGGCCGAAGGGCGCGGCCGTGCGGGTGGCCGCCGACAGCACTCTCTACCTGGCCGGCGGCGGGGTCTCCGAGGCCGCCGCCAACGGACTGGCCGTGGAGGACGGCGGCAATGTCACCGTGCGCGACTTCCGCGTCGAGATGTCCGGCGAGGAGGGTGTGCTGGTCGCCGCGGGCGGCGAACTGACCGCCAACCGCGCCACGGTGCACGCCCCGCAGGGGCACGGCTTCCTGCTGCGCGAGGGTGCGCTCGCCTCGCTCAGCGGCTGTGAGGTCAGCGGCGGCGCCCAGGACGGCTTCCGAGTGGAGTCCACCGCACCGGTGTCGCTCCTGAACTGCGTCGCCCGGGAGAACGAGGGCGGTGGCCTGGTGCAGACCTCACCCGGCGAACGGCTCGCCGTCGAGGGGCTGAACAGCACGGGCAACGGCAAGCGGGACGCCTGGGGTACCGGCAGTGCCGAGAACACCGACCCGGCCGGCTCCGGAGCCGCGGACGCGCCTGCCCCGGACCGCGCGGACGGCCCGCTCGGCACCCTCGACGCGCTGATCGGCCTCGAGAACGTCAAGCAGCAAGTACGCACCCTGGTGAATCTGACCCAGCTTGCCCAGCGCCGCGAACAGCTCGGCATGTCCGCACCGCCGATGAGCCGGCATCTGGTCTTCACCGGCCCGCCCGGCACCGGCAAGACCACCGTCGCTCGCCTCTACGGGGCGATCCTGGCCGAACTGGGTTCGCTGCGCAGCGGACACCTGGTGGAGGTCTCCCGCGCCGACCTGGTCGCACAGATCGTCGGCGGCACCGCGATCAAGACCACCGAGACCTTCGAACGGGCCCTCGGCGGTGTGCTGTTCATCGACGAGGCCTATACGCTCACCGCGGACAGTGGCACCGGCGGCGCCGACTTCGGCCGCGAGTCGGTGGACACCCTGCTGAAGCTGATGGAGGACCACCGCGACGAAGTGGTCGTCATCGTCGCCGGCTACACCGACGAGATGGAACGCTTCCTCGCCTCCAACCCGGGCCTGGCGTCCCGATTCTCGCGCACCGTCGAATTCGAGAACTACTCGGTGCCCGAACTGGTCGCCATCATGGAGAACATGTGCGTCCGGCACCAGTACGAACTGGGCGAGGGCACCGCGGACGCACTGGCCGCGCACTTCGAGGCGATGCCGCGGGACGCGGGCTTCGGCAACGGCCGTGCCGCGCGCGGGGTGTTCGAGGAGATGGTGGACCGGCAGGCGGTCCGGCTCGCCACCCAGGCGCAGGTGGGAGAACACGACCTGCGGCTGCTGCTGCCGGAGGACGTCTCCCCCGCCGCCGCGCAGGCCGCCCTGGCCGCCCCCGCGGACGACGACCCGCTGACCCGCCTCGGCGACATGATCGGCCTGGCCGAGGTGAAGCGTGATGTGGCCGACCTGGTCAACCTCATCACCACCGCCCGCCACCGCGCCGCCGCGGGGCTGCCGGTGCCGTCGCTCAGCCACCACCTGGTGTTCACCGGTCCGCCCGGCACCGGCAAGACCACCGTCGCCCGTCTCTACGGTGAGATTCTGTCCCGGCTCGGCATTCTCGAGCGGGGACAGCTCATCGAGGCGGCCCGTGCCGACCTGGTCGGCCGCTACGTCGGCCACACCGCCCAGCTCACCCGCGAGGTGTTCGAACGCGCCCGCGGCGGCGTGCTGTTCATCGACGAGGCCTACACCCTCACCCCCCGCGGTGGCGGCGTGGACTTCGGTCAGGAGGCGGTGGACACCCTGCTGAAGCTGATGGAGGACCACCGCGACGAGGTGGTCGTCATCGTCGCCGGCTACACCGACGAGATGGAACGCTTCCTCGCCTCCAACCCGGGCCTGGCGTCCCGATTCCCGCGCCGTATCGCCTTCGCCGACTACTCTTCCGAGGAACTGGTCACCATCGTGCGCGGGCAGGCCGCCGGTATGGGTTACGAATGCGCACCCGGCACCGGCCCGTTGCTCAGGGAGTACTTCGACTCGCTGCCCCGTGACCGGTCCTTCGGCAACGCCCGCCTGGCCCGCCAGGTGGTCGAGTCGATGATCACCCGGCAGGCGGGACGGCTCAGCTCACTGGCCGTACCCACACTCGACGACCTGCGGATCCTCCTCCCGGAGGACGTCACAGCCGCCGCTCCGAAGAGCGTGGGCCGGTGAAGCGGTACGCACGCCTGCTGTCCGGCGCCGGCCTCGTCGCCGTCCTGTCGCTGTCCCCGGCCGTGCCGGCCGGGGCGGCGCCCCTCCCGGGCGGACCCGCGGCCGGCGGCAACCGCGGCCAGGAACTGCCCGCCATCCCCTCCGCGCTCAAGGCACGTGCGGATGCGTGCACCCCGGCCTCCGGCAAGAAGGCGGAGAAGGAGGACTGGTCACGCCAGCGTCTCGACCTCGAACAGCTGCACCGGCACAGCACGGGCGCGGGCGTGACCGTCGCCCTGATCGGCACCGGCGTCGACCCCGAGGCGGCCGGGCTCAGCGGCCGGGTCTCGGTACGGGGTGCCGCCGGTGACGACTGCGTCGGCCACGGCACCTTCCTGGCCGGGCTGATCGCCGGGACCGGCGGGGACAGCCCGTACCTGGCCGGGGTCGCGCCGGAGGCGAGGATCCTCGCCTTGCGCGGCACCGACCGGCGCGGTACCCCCGCACCCGGCCCGGTCGTGGAGGCGCTGCGCGAGGCGACCGCGGCCGGAGCCGAGGTGATCGCCGTCACGGTGGCCCTGCCGAGCCGTGACGCGGAACTGACGCGCGCGGTCGCCGAGGCGCGCCGCGCGGGCGCTGTGGTGGTCGCGGCGGCCGCCCCGGACCCGCCCGTGGCCGGGTCCGGCGAGACGCCCTCGCGCATCTACTGGCCGGCCGGCGAACCCGGGGTCCTCTCCGTCGCCGGCATGCTCCCCGACGGCACCCTGCCGGAAGGCTCCCTGCCCACCGCGGGCATCGACCTGGCCGCACCGGGCGCCGGCGTGGTGTCCGGCGGCCCGCGCGGCGACGGTCACTACCTCGGCGGCGGCGCGCCGGTGGCCGCCGCGTACGCCGCCGGCGCCGCCGCGGCGGTCCGTGCCGCGCGACCCGGCGACTCCGCCGACGCCGTCGCCCGCCGCCTGAGGGCCACCGCATACCCCGCCGACATTCCCCAGCTGGATCCGTATGCCGCCGTCACCACGGTCCTCGGCGGGCCGACCGCCGGTGACGGGCGCCGCGCCGCCGGCCCCGTGACCGTCCGCGAGACCGAAGCGGCCGACCGGGTCGTGGGCCGCGCCACCGTGCTCGTCCTGGCCGGCTCCGCCGCCGTTGCCGGGTTTCTGTGGGCCGCGTACGCCGTCCCCCGTGCCCGCGCCCGGCGACGGCTCGCGGCGGGAGCGGACGACCCGGGCAGGCCCGGTGGTGCGATGCCGCGGACATGACCCGGGCCGTACCGGTGCCCCTGTTACGGCCTGCGTAGCCGGGCGGCGTCTCGGGCCGGAGGGCACCGGCCGCTTCCCGGGGACGCGTAACGTCACCACGCTGGCCGCGAGGCGCCCCTTCCCGGCCCCATGGCCGTGGCGGGCGCAGCCGCCCGAGGGGGAGCCGGGTCGTCTGCCGCAGCCCGCCCCAGCGGTCATCCCCGGCCACGACGGGACAGGCGTTCACCTCTCCCCGGGCTCCTCCACGAGTGCCGTCTGCATCAGCCGTGCCCGGCGGCGGGCGATGTGCAGGGCCCTGCCGGGAGGCAGGTTGAGGGGTTTGATGTTGCCGAACAGACTTCCTTCCGTGGGCGGGCAGGACAGGAGGACGGCCGGGTTGTTGGCCTCGTCGAGGCGGCGCATGAGGGCGTCGCCCAGGCCGCGCCCGGCCCCCATGGCGCCGCGGGCGACGACCAGGTGCAGGCCCGTCTCGAAGCCGAGCGTGAGGGATTCGAAGAGCGGCTCGAAGGGGCTCTGGAAGGAGTTGGAGGAGACCATGTCGTAGTCGTCGACCAGGACGAACAGCCGTGGTCCGGTCCACCAGTCGCACTGGCGCATACGGGCCGGAGCGATGTCCGGGCCGGGCACGCGGGTCCTGATCGCGCGGGACGCACCGTCGACGGTCTCCGTGAGGTTGTCCAGGGAGATCACATGCCCGATGCGGTACTCCTCGGGAACGGTGTCGACCAGGGTGCGCCGGTAGTCCACCACGATGATCTTCGCCTCGTCCGGCGTGTAGCGTGCGGTGATGCCCGCGGCGACGCGGCGCAGCAGGTTGGTCTTACCGCTCTCCGTGTCGCCCACCACGATCAGGTGCGGGGTGCGGCTGAAGTCGTGCCAGACCGGTTCCAAGGCGTCCTGGTCGATGCCGAGCGGCATGCGCATGCCGCCGCCCTCGGTGAGCTCGGGTGCGGGAAGCTGGGCGAGCGGGAGCCGGTGCGGCAGCATCCGGACCTGCGGGGCGGCCTGCCCGGGCCAATGCCGGGAGATTTCACCGACCAGGTGGGCGACGCCGTCGCCGAGGTCGTCGAGGGAGCCGCTGCCGTCCAGCCGGGGCAGGCCGGCGAGATAGTGCATCTTGCTGTCGGCGGTGATGCCACGGCCGCCGCTGCGCGGCACGGAGCGGGCCTTGCGGGTGTCGACCTCGGAGTCCATCGGATCGCCCATCCGCAGTTCGAGCCGGGTGGCGGACTGGTCACGGACCTGGGCCGTCAGCTCCACCCAGCGGGCGGTGGTGACCAGCAGATGAATGCCGTAATTGAGTCCGCGGGCGGCGAGTTCGTTGAACTTCGGGATCAGGTCGTCGTAGTCCTGACGGACCGTGGACCAGCCGTCGACCACCATGAAGACGTCGCCGAAGGGCTCGTCGGGAAACTCCCCCGCGGCGCGGCGACGGCGGTAGGACTGCATGGAGTCGATGGTGTGGTCCACGAAGAACTGCTCGCGGTGGGCGAGCAGTGTCATGACCTCCGCGACGGTCCGCTGCACACGCTCCGGGTTGAGCCGCGCAGCGACGCCGCCGACATGGGGCAGTCCGGAGAGCTGGGACAGGCCACCGCCGCCGAAGTCGAGGCAGTAGAACTGGACTTCGACGGGGGTGTGGGTGAGGGCGAGGGCTGCGATCAGGGTGCGGGTCAGGGTGGATTTACCGCTCTGCGAGCCGCCTGCGACGGCGACGTGGCCGCCCGCCCCGGAGAGGTCCACGACCAGCAGGTCGCGCCGCTGTTCGAAGGGCTTGTCCACCAGGCCGACCGGGACCCGCAGCCCGCCGGTGCCGGGCCAGGCCGCGGAGGTGAGACCGCGCTCGGGGTGGGGGGCGATACCGGGCAACAGGGCGTCCAGCGAAAACGGGTCGTCCAGCGGCGGCAGCCACACCTGGTGGGCGGCGGGCCCGGAGCCGCGCAGCCGGTCGAGGGCCACGTCGAGCAGGGTCTCCTCCTCCCCCGTCTCCCCGGTCCCCTCGTTCTCCGGTTCCGGATCGGGCGCGGCCGGCGGCGTACGCGGCACCACCCAGCCGCTGGTCCACGGCACCACCTGGCTGGCCACCCGGGCCCGCACGACCGCTGCGGTGCGGCGCCGGTACGTCCCCGAGGAGTAGGCGGCGCGGAACCGGGTCAGGGACTCCACGCCGGACTTCAGATAGCCGCTGCCCGGCTGGGCCGGCAGCTCGTAGGCATCCGGTACGCCGAGCACGCCGCGGCTCTCCATGGCCGAGAAGGTGCGCAGCCCGATGCGGTACGAGAGGTGACTCTCCAACTGGTGCATCCGGCCTTCGTCCAGACGCTGCGATGCGAGCAGCAGGTGCACTCCCAGGGAGCGTCCCAGACGGCCGATCATCACGAACAGGTCCATGAACTCCCTGTGCGCGGAAAGCAGTTCACTGAACTCGTCGACCACCACGAACAGACTGGGCAGCGGGGCGAGGTCCGCCCCGGCGGCGCGCGCGCGCTCGTACTCCAGGGCGGAGGTGTGGTTGCCGGCGGCGCGCAGCAGTTCCTGCCGGCGCATGAGTTCGCCGTGCAGGGCGTCCTGCATGCGTTCCACCAGGGCGACTTCGTCGGCGAGGTTGGTGATGACGGCGGAGGTGTGGGGAAGTTCTTCCAGGCCGAGGAAGGTGGCACCGCCCTTGAAGTCGACCAGGACGAAGTTGAGGGTCTCTGAGGAGTTGGTCAGGGCAAGACCGAGGACGAGCGTGCGCAGGAGTTCACTCTTGCCGGAGCCGGTGGCGCCGATCAGCATGCCGTGCGGGCCCATGCCTCCTTGCGCGGACTCCTTGATGTCGAGTTCCACCGGTCGCCCGTCCACGCCGACCGCGATGGGCACCCGCAGCCGTGCGGAACCGCTGTGCCGTTCGAAGAGGGTGTGCGGGTCGTGCCGGTGGAGGTCGGGGATGTTGAGCAGGGTGGTCAGCTCGACGTCGGTGTCCAGCGGTTGCGCGATGTCGGTGCCCAGGCTGATCCGGCGGGGGCTGAGCAGCCGGGCCAGTGACTCCGCGCCGAGCGGACCGAGCCGGTCCGGCCGGCCGAGCAGCACGGAGCGTTCCTTGCGGCTGCGGTCGGTACGGACCAGGCTCACCCGCTCGGGCCCGACGGTCAGCCGCAGAGTGTTGCGGCCGGGTCGCCAGCGGAGCGCGCCGGACACGTCGAGGGCCAGGGCGTTGCGGTAGCCGTGCCCCTCCCAGCGGTGGCCCTCGGGGACGGTGACGCCGTCCAGGACGACGACCGTGTAGGGCTCGTCACGGCCGGGGCGGGCCTCCGGGTCGAAGCCGGGACGCTCGGCGAACTCGGCTCCGAGCAGGTCGTCCAGTTCGGTGAGTTCGGCGGTGATCCGCCGGACCTGGCCGGCGCCGTCCTCCTCGTGCGGGTGCAGGGCGTGCGGCAGCCACTTGACCCACTCCCAGTCGGGTCGCCGCTCGTCACTGACGCAGAAGGCGAGCCACAGTTCCTCGGGCGCGTGGAACACCGCGAGCTGGCCGAGCACGGCGCGCACCAGGGCGCGTACCTCGTCGGTGCCTTCGGTCCGGGCGTTTTCCCCGCGTGGTACAGCGACCCGCTGGGCAGGCTCCTCGCCGGGTGTCTCCTCGGGGCGCAGCAGCACACGGGCGGAGGAGCGCAGGTAGAGGCCGAGAGGCTGCCCGGGGACGGTCGAGTAGGCGCGGACGAAGCGGCGCAGAGCGTGCGCGCAGAGCGGTTCGAGGTCTTCCACGGGGCGGGTGGAGACGGGGGTCAGGGTGAGGGCGAGCTGCTGGTCGCCGACCGCGAGACGCACCTCGCCGAAGTCCTCGTCGGCCGGGCGTCGTTCCCACAGACGCGTGGTGCGGGCCAGGGAGCGCAGTGAGGCGGGCTCAGGGTGGCGCCAGGCGAGTGCCCGCTGCTGCTCCGCGATGGTGGTCCGGACCCGCTTGCGGATCTGTGCCAGGTAGCGGAGGTAGTCGCGGCGTTCACCCTTCAGGCGCTGCTTGCGCTCGCTGGAGCGGCGCATGAGCTGCCCCAGCAACATGGCGCCAGCGGAGAGTGCCATGACGCCCATGGCGAGGTACAGGAAGACGCTGTTGCCGCCTCCTGGGCGCAGGAACACCAGCATCATCGACACCGACATGAGCGCCATCGGCAGGTAGGTCCATATCGCCGAGGTGTCCGGCACCGTCTCGGAGAGAACAGGCGGCTCCTGGAGGGTCAATTCCCCCTCGGGCATTTCCGGTCCGCGTCTGCGGGCCGGCCGGCGGAACAGCACGACACTCACGGAACGAAACCTCCGGTCTCACAGGCTTGGCGGACCGCGTCGAACTCCCGGCGGAAGGCACCGGACGGGTATTCTCGAGCGGACGGCGGGCACGGGCATATTCCGTCAAGGGACGGATTCCCGCAGAACGAGCGGCACGGTCCGTATGACGGTCCGGCGGACACAGGCAGTAGTGTGCATTCAGGAAACGCGACCTGTCCATGCGGGACTTCGGTCGCCGGTCCTGGCGAAGCCATTTTCCCGGTCCGGCCGCGGGTTTCTTGCCGCGCGCGTCTTCCGTACTCTTCGTACGTCCCCGCCTCGGGGAAAGTCCTCCCTGCCTCAGCTTCCACGAAGACGAGAGTTCAGCTGATGACCGACAGCGCGGTGGCCGCTCTGTGCCGCCTGACCGTACGTGCGCCGAACGTCTCCGTCGATCTGGCGGTACCCGCCGACGTGCCGGTCGCCGATCTTCTGCCCACACTGCTGCGCTACATCGGTGAGGAGGCCGAGGAGACCGGACTCGACCACGCCGGCTGGGTGCTCCAGCGGCTCGGCGACGCCCCGCTCGACGAGGAGACCACCCTTGCCCATGCCGGGCTGAGCGACGGCGCGGTGCTCCATCTGCGTCCCCACACCGAAGCGCTGCCCGAGGCGCGACTGGACGACCTGGTGGACGGGATAGCCGACACCGCGGCCAGACGGCTGCACACCTGGCGGCCCGCAGCGGCCCGCGGGCTGTTGCTGGGCACCGCGGTGGCCACCGTGCTGGCCACCCTGGTGCTCGTGACCGGACCGTGGACGACCGGCTCCGGACTCTCCCGGGCCGCCTGCGCCGCCGTGACCGGGCTGTTGCTGCTGGCGGGCGCGGCCACGGCCGGCCGCGCCGTCGGCGACCGCCTCTCGGCGACGGCACTCGGGCTGCTGGTCGCCCCCTGCCTGGCCCTGGCAGGCTGGCTGCTGCTGGGTGGAGACCTGAGCGGCCCGGACGCGGTGCGCGTCGCGGGCGCGCGGCTGTTCGCGGCGGGCGCGGCAGGGGCCGGCGGCGCCGTCCTGGCACTCGCCGCCACCGCGGTCGGCGCCCCGGGTCTGCTGGCCACCGCGGTGGTCTCGGGCGCGGCCGCGGTCACCGGCGCTCTCATGGCGTACACCGATCTGGAGGCGCCGGCCACGGTGGCCCTGGTGGTCACGGCGGTCGTGCTCGCCGCCGGAGCGGTGGCGCCGCTCGCCTTCAAGCTGGCGGGGATGCGGATGCCCGCGCTGCCGTCCACCGCCGGTCAGCTCCAGGAGGGCATCGAACCCTATGCGGGCGACGAGGTCGCGGAGCGCACCGAGTTGGCCGGGGGCTGGGTCACCGCGCTCTTCGCCGCCACCGGTACCACCGCCGCGGCCGGCCTGATCGTCCTCACCGAGCATCCCAGCCTGCCCGAGGTGCTGACCTCCCTTGCGCTGAGTCTGCTGCTGCTTCTGCACAGCCGCGGCCTGGTCCACATCGGGCAGCGGCTGACGCTGGCCGTGCCCGGTGTCTGGGGGCTGCTGCTGCTTGCCCGCGCCTGGACGACGGCCAGCGACGGTGACGGACGTCTGGTGGTCTTCGCGGCGCTGCTCGCCGCCGCGGCCGGACTCGTGATCGCTTCGTGGACGGTGCCCGGCCGCCGTGTGCTGCCGTACTGGGGCCGTGCGGCAGAGGTGGCGCACACCGGCTTGGCCGTCGCGCTACTTCCGCTCGCCCTCTGGGTGGCCGGGTTCTTCGGCTGGCTGCGCGGCCTGTTCGGCTGAGCACCCCCTGCACTGGGACACGGAAGAGGAGTTGAGGAAAGGCCGTGCAGTCCAAACGAGACCAGGTTCACGCCCACACTTTCATGATGGGCAGGCTCAGTTCGGGCCTGCTGACGGCCGATCCGGACGCCCCGGAGAGCCCGCTCGGACGCACCACGCGCGGTGTCGTGTTCGGCGTGCTGGTCACTTTGCTGATCGGTGCGGGAACCGTCGTCTACGGCCTGCTGCGCCCCGGCGGGAACGACGGTTGGCGCGAGAGTGAACACCTGGTCGTCAACCGTGACACCGGCGCCCGGTATCTGTGGACCGGCACCGACGGCGTACTTCACCCGGTGCGCAACTACGCCTCGGCGAGGCTGATCGGCGGCTCCGATCTCCCCACCGCGGATGTCCGCACCGCCTCCCTGCGGGACGTCCCGGTGGGCGCCCCGGTCGGCCTGCCCGGTGCCCCGGACACCGTTCCGGAGCCGGGCAGCCTCGATGCCGGCGCCTGGCACGTGTGCGTCACCGGGCCGGACGGACCACTGCCCGACACCTCCGGGGCGGCGGCACGCACCGGGGTGGACAAGCCGGGGGCCACCACCGTCGTGGTGGGGGCACCTGTGGGATACCGCGACATCGGTGGCGACCACGGGGTGCTGGTACGCGGCCCGGACCGCACCGACTACCTGGTGTGGCGGGGCAGCAGACTGCCCCTGGACCGCGCCTCCGACGCCCGCAACGCGCTCGGCTACAGTTCACAGCGGCCGATTCCGGTCTCGGCGGCTTTCCTGGACGCGCTGGCGCCCGGCCCCGTCCTGCGCCCGCCCGCAGTGCCGGGTCGCGGCGAGGAGGGGCCTCGGCTCGGCGGTGAGGAAACCCGGGTCGGTCAGGTGTTCCAGGTGAGCGTGCCCGGCGGTGACAACAGCTATCACCTGCTGCGCGAGGACGGGCTGGTACCCCTGACCCAGCTGGGTGCCGCCCTGGTGCTGGGCGACCCCGCCACTCAGGAGGACGCCTATCAGGGGCGGTCGCCCAAGGTCCGCACGGTGGGCGCGGACGCGCTGCGGGAGCACCGGGCGAAGGACCCGGGAAGGGACGACTCCGCACAGCTGCCGGACGAGCCGCCCGCCCCCCGGTCCGTCGAGCGCGGTGACGCGCTGTGCGCGCAGGTGGACGGCGACAGCGGCGGGGTCAGGATCAGTTCGGGGTTCGTCCCGCTGAGCCGGCTGGCCCCGGTCACCGTGTCGGAAGGAACCGCAGGGCCGTTGGAGCCGGCCTGTGTCCCGGCGGACGCCGCGGTGGTACGGCCGGGCCGCGGCGCGCTGGTACGCGCCCTGCACGCGAGCGGAGCCGCGCATGCCGGGACCATCTATCTGGTGGCGGAGAACGGCGTGAAGTACCGCCTTCCCGACAAGGACTCGCAGCAGGCGCTGGGGTACGGGCCCGCCGACATCGCCTCGGTTCCGGCACCGCTGCTCGCGATGCTCCCGACCGGCACGGACCTCGACCCGGCCGCCGCCTCGGGCGCCGCGAAACCCAGGGCCACAGCCCCTGAATGCGGCACCCGGTCCCGGTAGGAAGGAAAGATACGGGGCGACCTGGTGAACGTCATACGTATTCGGCGCCAACGGTGTGCACCGACGCGGGCCGTCACTGCGCCGGATGCGGTGGAAACCTCAAATTCGGGAGGACGTTCCGCCGGCCCCTGCCCTTCACCGGCCGGATTTCCTTTTGACCGGAAACCGGTCTGTCTGCCCGCTGGATCCACCTGTCCGACCGTTTCACCGGCCGGAAGAATGGCCGGGGGCGACATGTCAATCCGACTGCAACATTTGAGCAACCTCCCTGCGGTACATGGGTTTCTGTTGCTGAGGGATACTCGAATTCCCCATCCCACGCGTTGCGCCGTGCACTGATTCTTCTTTAGCCTCGCACGACCAGGATGCGACGCACTCACCTGAACGAAGGGAACGTGATATGGCGGACGCAAGGAGAGCGGACTATGCCAAGGGCTTGGGAGGCGTCTCCTCCCTGGAGTCCGCCCGGAGCCAGGTCGAGAGGATCCAGCAGAACGTCGCTGAGATCGCCGCGCGTTCGGGCGTGGGAGGTGACGAGGGCCAGGTCCTGCTGAAGCTCTTCCGGAGCTGGAACGCGGAGGCGCAAACAGTGGTCGTCCAGATCAGCAAGATGATCGACGCGCTCCAGGAGAACGTGGTCTCCGCCAACCGTCTGGCGAAGGAGAACCAGGACCTGATCGAGGTCCTCAACAGCAAGACCAGCCAGGGCGTCTTCAACGCGCTGCGCTGACCCCGCACCCTTCCCGGGCCCCGGCGCCCGGCCACGGAAAGGAGACATCATGGCCGACGGCATCATCGACCTGCAATACCCCCTGGTCAGGAACGCCATCGAGGAGTTGGCAGGCCAGACCCGGCAGATCATCAACACCCTCAACGTCCTGGAGGACGAGCTGCAGCCGCTCGTCAGGTCCTGGGAGGGTGACGACCAGACCATGTACATCCAGGTCCAGAGCAAGTGGGACCAGGCGTGCAAGAACATGGCCGTGCTCCTCGGCGACAGCAGCGAGCTGGTCAGCCTCATCCACGACAACCACTCCCGCGACGAGAGGAACAGCGCGAACAACTGGGGGAGTGTCTCCCCCGCTTGACCACGGTGCGTCGGCCGACCCCGGGCCTGCGCCTGTGCCGACCCGGCCGGCTCTCCGGCCGGCCGGGTCCTCCCACGTTCCGGCCACCGTCCGCGTTCGGCGCGTCGCCCCGCCACCCCATCCCCCCGTCCCGCACCGAGCGTCAGGAGGCGTCCCATGGCCGGCGAGAAGGCCGACGTCAGGCATTTTGATCTCAAGCAGATGGAGAACTTCCGGGATCACGAGGTGCAGCCGGTGTACGCCGCCGCGAAGAAGCACCGCGAGGAGGGCGACGGAGCCAACATCCGCCCGCTCGGCCACCTTACCGACGGGCATACCACCCCGGAGAACCTCGACAAGAACACACAGCTTCTCCGCCTCGGCAGGATGGCCAAAGCAGATCTGGATCATGTTGTGTCGGGGCACACCCTGGTCACTCAGGTCAAGAACGCGGCCACGGCCCTCGACACACTTCTCGGCAGCCAGATGGATCTCTTCAAGGAGATGCTGGAGGCTCTGACCGAGACCATTGACGAGGCCAACAAGACCAAGGGCAAGAACCTGGACGCGATCAACGCGCAGCTTCTGCGCCAGACCTTCAACGAGGTGTACGCGCTCACCGGCGGCGGCATCGCCGCTCCGACGGGCAGCACGCCCAACGCGCCGACGGGCAGCACGCCCAACGCGCCGAAAACCGGCTCGTAGCCTCCTCTTCCGTGTGCACCGGCCTGAGCCGGACGCCCGGCACGCTCATGTGACGGCATCAGCTGCTACGCCTCGCGTGAGACGGCGGCACGCCAAAGGGAATCACACCGACCAGAGAGGGGTGCGCGGTGGTCGACCGGTACGATCCCAACTCCAAGGACAACGTCAACAAGTTCGACAACGCCGGCGACGTGCGAGCCGACACTTGGGCCGACCTGGTGCGCCACCTCACCGGCTACCCGGTACCGGACCGTAAAACCGTCTTCGACGACCTCCGCTCCAGCCACGGCGGCAAGCTCTTCCGGATGGAGATCACGGAACGAAATCTGGGTCAATCCCTCGACTCGGGCTTCCTGACGACCGAGGGCGAGGACTACGCGATCTGGTTCTTCAAAGGCGGCAAGGACGACAAGATCATGCAGGCCCGGATCGTCTTCGAGGGCCGCGTGAAGGTCGGCAACGAGATCCACTTCGAGAACCCCGGCTCCGACAACGTCCGCGACGCGACCGTCCGCGAGGGCAATGAGTTCAAGGATTACCACAAGGATTCAATGAGCACCGTCCCGCTCGCCAGGTACATGAACGGGCCCCGGGCGGCGCTCCTCGCTCTGCTGGACGGCAGCACCGAGAATGTCCGGTTCAGCGACCTGGGGGTGCCCCCGGATGACGTGGTGGACCTGAACTCCTTGAACACCGCCGGGGAATCCTTCGACTTCGCCGCCAAGTTCTTCAAGGACCACGCCGTGGTGCTGAAGGACTGGGAGGACCGCTTCGGCAAGGACGACGCCAGCTGGAAGGGCGCGGCGGCGAACGTCTTCCGCGACCTGCTGGAGAAGATCCGCGACAACTACGACGGCTACGTCGAGACCTTCGACTCCCCGGCCGGTCCGGCCGGCGGGGCAGGCACCGGCAACACGGTGTACTCACGTGCCCTGTCCCTGGCTCGCAAGTACCTGACGGACTCCGCCAACGCACTGCTGGAGGCATGGCTTGCGTGGGCCAAATCGCCATATTACGACCCGCACCAGGTCCTGCGCTACGTCCTTGACGAGCTTGGCCGGTGGGTGGATGAGAACAACATATTGAGGACAGAATTGGAGGCCGGGCCCCGCACGGTCGTCGTTCACAAGCCCCGTCCTGGCTTCACCTCGGTACACCCGGAGTACGGCGACCTGGCCGACATCGCGAACTGGGCCAAGGTCGGCGACAAAGCGGTCGAGATATGGCACCACGGCATCGACGCATACCTGGGCACGCCGGCCGCCCGGGTGCAGTCCAACCTGAACAACCACTTTCTCGACCTCAGCAAGGACTTCTCGGGCAATCATCCCAAGCCGAGGACCACCAGCACGACCGGTAAGGGAGCCGACGGACCCCTCACTCTGAACGGGCCGAATGGACCCATCAGTCTGGAAGACTTGCTGAACGGGCCGGACAACCCCGGCGGACGACCGGACCAGAACTACGGGGTTCACATACAGAACGGGCCGACCCGCAAGCCCACCGACCTTGACGGCTCCGGCCGCCCGGCACCACTCGGCGACATTCCCAAGAACCTGGGCGGCCCCGGCGGCCCCGGCGGCCCCGACACGGCCAACAAGTCCCTTGGCGATCTCGGCAACCTCAACGGATCACCCAACCCCAACGACTCCGCACGCCTGGCACCACTCGGCGAAATCCCCAAGAACCTGGGCGGCCCCGGCGGCCCCGGCGGCCCCGACACGGCCAACAAGTCCCTTGGCGATCTCGGCAACCTCAACGGATCACCCAACCCC
>NZ_JBVIGA010000016.1:164203-224020 GCF_055571035.1 Streptomyces malachitofuscus
CCAACGGCCCCCTGCAAGCCGCCCACCTGGCACCACTCGGCACACCCCTCGGCAGCCCCGGAAGGCTGAACCGGGGCGCGGCCGGCGACCTCGGGCGGCTCGACGACGGCAGGATCGCCTCGTCCTTCCCGGACGGCAGCCGCAGCGTCTTCGACCCTGACATCGGGGCACTCACCACCACCCGCCCGGACGGCACCACCACGATCACCGACCTCACCCACGGGGCCAAGGTGACCAACCCGGACGGCTCCACCACCGTCCTCGACGACGACGGCAAGCTGACCACCACGTACCCCGACGGCACCACCCGGACCGTCGATCCCACGACCGGCGAAACGGTCACCACCCGCCCCGACGGCACCACGACCACCGAGAAACTCGGCGACCTGGGCAACCTCAACGGCCGCAACGGCCTGGGCACCCCGGGCGACCTTGCCGGCCTGGAGACGCCGACTGGAGGTCGCACGGCCCTCGAAGAGGGCGACTTCACCACCAGGTATCAGGACGGCAGCCGCGCCACGTTCGACCCGGACACCGGGGCGCTCACCACCACCCGCCCGGACGGCACCACCACGATCACCGACCTCACCCATGGGGCCAAGGTGACCAACCCGGACGGCTCCACCACCATGCTCGACAACGGCCGCCTGGTGACGAGCTTCCCCGACGGCAGCAAGCAGGTCCTCGACCCGGAGACCGGCATCGTCACCGTCACCGATCCCCAGGGCAACACCAGGACGGTGGACCTGGGCGAGCTCAACTCGCCGCGGGGCAGCGACAGGCCGGACCAGCTCGACAGCCCGGGACTGCCCGACCGCCCCGAACGGCCGATCGACCTGCCCGACGGCATCAACCTCCCCGACCGCCCCACCCAGCCCATCGACCTGCCCGACGGCATCAACCTCCCCGACAACCTCGGCTCGCCGGGCGGCCTGAATGGGAACGGTGGAGACGGCATCGATCGTCGCGATGTGCCAGTGGCTGGGCCGAGCCACGGTGGCGTCGGTCTCGCCGGCGGGGGTGAGGACAGTGATGTCCTGGCCACTGGCGCCTTCGCCGCGACCAGTGCGGCACCCCCCGTGGGGGCTGCCGGCTCCGGTCTCGGTTTCCCCGCCGTGCCGGGTGCGCCCGGTATTCCGGGTACTCCCGGTACTCCCGGCATGCCGATGGGCGGCGGCATGGGCGCGGGCGGCGACAAGGGCAACGGTGAGCGGGTGCGTGCTGTCCTGGTCGACGCGTTGGAGGAGAGCGAGCGGCGCAGCCGCCGCCGGCGCGGCCCGTGGAACCGCCAGGAAGACGACGACACCTTCCTGGCTCCGGCCTCGCGGGTACCGACCACCGGGGGTCATTCCGCGGACGAGGAGCAGCCGGGACGCCGGCCCACCAGTTCCGCCGACTACCTGGAGGAGGAGACGGACGTGTGGGGCACCGAGGAGGGCGGCACTCCGGCCGTCATCGGGCGCTGACGGCCGGGAGCCCCGGCAGGACAACCGCGACAGGAGCGGCATGAGAAGGAGAGCGGGCGTGGCGGAGCCGTTGGAGAAGCGGTTGGAGAAGGCGATGGCTGAGCTGGAGGCGGTTCAGGAGGCGGTGGCGCGTACGGAGCGGGAATTGCGGGAGGCGTCGTTCGCGGTGGTGTCTTCCGATCGTGCTGTCCGGGTCACTGTGGGGTCGCAGGGTGAGCTGGCCGGGATCGAGTTTCTGGAGAAGAAGTACCGGGACATGTCTGCGCAGGAGTTGGCCGCCAGTGTGCTGGAGGCGGCGAAGGACGCGCGTTTGAAGATGAACCGGCATGTGATGAGGGCGATGGCGCCTTTCACCGAGCCGAGCGCGGATGTGCCGGAGCTGAAGGGCTTCGAGGTGGACTGGGAGAAGATCTTCGGTCCGGAGGTACTGCGTGAGGACGACGACAGGCCGGACCAGGGGCGTGCTGTTCCAGTGTGGCGGGATGCGCTGGGTGAGGACGGGGAGGACTGACGGTGGGGCAGCGGTACCACGTTGATCCGCAGCGTATCGAGGCTCTGACCCGGCAGTTGGAGGAGATCGCCTCGCTGGCGAGGAACATGACCGAGGAGTTCCTGGACGACCAGGCCAGAACGATTCGGTGGCCGGGAACGGAAGGCGAGTTCGCGGCGAAGGCCAGGCCGCAGGAACAGAGGGAGCGGGAGACCACGAAGGCCACCATGATGGCCGTCCGTGACGCTCTGGTGGGCGTCACTGATGCCACGCTTCGTCAGGTCGAGATGATGAAGACCACGCGGGATCGTCATATTGAGGAGGTCGAGCAGCGGAACAGTCGTATCGGCGTGCCTGGTTTGGGTGGTGACGGGGGGCCGGGCCGTCATGGCCGTCGCTGATCTCGGGGTGCTGGTGCGGTGAGTCTCGATCCTTCCGATTCACTCAAGGACTTTCTCTGGGCTCTGACAGGGGAGCGCTGGCTCGACGCCGACGAGGACCTTGCCTATGCGAGCCGTCAGGACTACTCGGGACTGGGCCGGAAGCTGGAGAAGCTCGCCGGGCTCATCGGCAGGTCGGTTCACGATATTGCCGGTGCGCTTCCGGATGATGTGGCACGCGCGTACTCGGATGCCGTGAGGTCGCTCATCGACGACGGGGGCAAGAACCCTTTGATCGATTTCGCTGGTCAGCTCGATCAGATCGCTGAGGGCCGGCGGAAGACTTCCATGGACATCATGGAGGCGAAGTGGCAAATGATCGCCGAGGTCGTGCTGCTGATGGCCCAGATCGCCTTTCTCCTGGCGCTGTCGTTCTTCACGGGTGGTGTCTCGGCGAGTCAGATCTTCCTGGCCAGGCTGCGCAGCCGGTTGAGGATCTTGCTCATCATGAGTCAACTGCTGCAGCGTTTCCATGTGTTGCCCTCGCTGTCGGAGGCGTTCCAGGAGGCGTTCACCACATTCGCGGTGCGGCTGGCGATGATGAACTTCGCCCCGGACGGCCGTCGTCCCGACGGCATCGACTGGAACGACATCCTGAAGTCCGCCGCGTTCGGCGCAGCCGCGGGCGCCTTCACCAGCATCTTCGACAACTGGGCCAGGAGCATCGTCAAGAGCTTCGACAACGACTTCCTCAAGAACGGGCCGGACCTCGGCTTCAAGGACCAGCCGAATCTGCAGAACAAAGTCGGCCTCTCGGGCGGCGGTCCGGATGCCACACGGGGCCCGGATCCTGAGCTGGGACCGGATGTGCGACCGGATCCCAAGCCGGGACCGGATGTGCAACCGGATCCCAAGCCGGGACCGGATGTGCAACCGGATCCCAAGTTCGGCACCGATGTGCGACCGGATCCCAAGCTGGGACCGGACGGCGCCGGTCCGTCCGCGAACGGCTCCGGCGCTGAGAGGAAGACGCCGCTGACGTTCCGGGACGACCCGCTGTCGTTCCGGAACAACTCCGACCTGTGGCGTAACAACCAGCTGATACGCGACAACGCCGACCGGCCCGGCGCGCTGGCCGTCCACTACGGTCTCAAGGGCGCGACCGATTTCGTCGCCGCCGGTGCCGGCGAGGCACTGGCGGAGTACGTGATCAAGGGTGCCTTCGACGGTAAATGGTCCTTCAGCTGGTCCACGTTCGTCGGCGCGGGCGTCAGCAGCCAGGTCGAGTCCACCCTCAGCGACACCGCTCTGAACAGTGGCGCCGAGCTACGCCACACGATCGACAAACTGCGTCACCAGCCACCACCCACCGTCTCCCGCGGCGACAGCGGTCCCACCCGTCAGGAGCCCACCGACGGCTCCCCGCTGACGAACGCCCCGGACGGCAGTTCGCCGGACACGCAGATCGTGGGTGGCGGCTCCCCGCTCGCCCGGCCCCCGGTCCACTCGGCGTACCCTCCGGGATCGGACGAGGTGCCTTCGCTGTCCTCCCCCGGCACCGTCACTCCCCTCGAGAGCGATCTGTGGCAGCAGGTCCACCAGGGCCCGGCGGAGGTCCGGGAACGGACACTGCGCGAGCTCACGGACATCCGCGGCTCCCAGCCCCCCAGCAGTGCCGAGATCGAGATCCGGGACACCCTGCACAACAGCCTGTCCGGGCGACCCGAGATCCGGCTGGTGCCGATCGGCACCAGCCCCACGACCCATACCGACGCCGACTGGATCAGCCACATCCTCGACAGCTTCGGCACCCCGGTCACGGTCGCTCCGGCCATCGAGAACACACCGATCACGCAGAGCACACCGATCAGGGACAGCGTCCCGCTCACGGACAACCACCCCGTCACGAGAAGCACCCCGGCCCCTGACAACATCCAAGTCACCGACAACCACCCCGTCACGGGCAGCACGCCGGACCTCGACAACACCCCGCTCACACGGAGCCCCACACCTCTCACCGCTTCGTTCCCACCCGGCGACAGCACACAGCCCACGGCCGGCACTCCCACGAGCCCCGACGGGAACACGACGGACCATCCCGAGGGCACCACCGAACCGGTCACCGCCCAGCCCCCGGACACGACTCGAACCTCGCACACCACCCCCACGCAACCGCACACCGACACCCCCTCCACGCCCCGGGACACTTCGGACGTCCCCGCGGGCAGCCCTCACACGCCACCCGCCGGCGTCACCACCGACCCACCGAGGACCGGCACGACCGGCCCCCACACCATCAGCGGCCGGGAAGCCACCCCGTCAGCCCAAAACCCCCCGCCCACCCCCGCCTCACCGCTGACAATCGTGGTTTCGGACATGCCACCATCGGTGGAGGGCACACCGGAAGCGGCCGAACTGCTCGACAAAGCCGGAACCGACCGAGCGGTGGTACTCGGACCGGCGATCACACCGGACGGGGCCGGGCGACCGGTGCGCGCGGCCGTCGAGCTGACCCGGGAGGCGCCGGGCGCTCCGGTCAAGGTCCGTCCGCTCAGTGGCCCACTGTCCGTCGTGTCACCGGACACCGGTGACACGGACGTCGCCACGACGGACCTCGGCACGGCCTCTCCGGGGAGCGAGGACACCACTCGGGGCTCCGCCGACACCGCGTTCCCTGATGCGGATGTGCTGCTTCCGCTCGCCGACGCCCTCGGCGCATCCCCCGCACCGGAGACCCGACCCGCCACCCAGAGCACCGGAACCCACCACGGCGACCCGCCCGCCCCTCCCGCCACGCCCCCGAAGACGCCGTTCGTCACGACGCCTCCGGTGCACGACGGTGGAACCGCCCCGGTTTCCCCACCGGACGGTGAGCCTTCCTCCCTCAAGCACCTCACCCTCTCTCAGCCCTGGGACGAACCGGCTACCGACCTGTACCTGGAGTCGGGCCACGGCACCGACGACACAACCGGCGTGAGCGCTCCCGGAAACAACTCCGCTGGGTCCGACGGAGCAGGCAGCACGGGCGAAAGGAGCAGCGCCGACAGGCCCGGCCCGGAGACCGACAGCACCCCGGCCACGCCCGTGCCCACCGTTCCGTCCGGGCCCCTGACGAAGCCAAGCGTGACCTCCGCTTCGGGGCGGATCACCGTGCGGCCCGCGGAGCGCAACAGCACCGTCGACGACAAGAAGGGCGGCCCTGCGGAACCACCGGGCGATCCGGTCGTCACCGCCCTGGACGGCCACACCGTACCCATCGCGCAGCTGAGACTCTGGGCGGCGGACACCGCAAGCTCCCCACCAAGCGGTGCTGTGAATGCGCTGATCATTTCCCAGAGCCCGGCCGAGGACGGTACACCCCAAAACGCGAAACGCCGCGAGTTGCTCGGCACATCCACGTTCCGCCATGTACGCATCACTTCGGCTTCCGGCTCCCCGGCGTCGCAGAGGGCCGTGTTCACCGGCCCTCCGACGGCCCTCCCCGGCTTGGGCACCGGGCTGGGCGCCCAGTACGCGGTGATGCACGGCACCTCCCGTAGGGCCGAGCTCGGAAGCACCGACCCGGCGTACCCCACCGTGACCGTCAGTGGAGTGCAGCTGGGCAAAGTGATCCAGCACCTCGGCCTGGACCGGCCACTTGTGCTGTACTCCTGCGAAGCCGGGCAACAGCCGAAGGTGGCGGGACTGCCGCTGGCACAGCACGTGACGAACCAGACCGGCCAGTCGGTGTGGGCACCGACCAGCAAGGTGGGCACGGCCCTGGACGCGGACGGCAACACCGTCGCGGTGCTCGTCGACGGCCAGGACGGCCCTGGGCAGTGGCGATTGTTCACCCCGGAACCCAGCGGTGCCGACCTCGACCGGCTCGCGCGCGACATCGGCCTGCACGTGGGCCCGGAACCGGTTGACCCCTTCGTCCGGGCCCGTACGCTCCAGCAAGTCCGCACGCTGCGGGAGATCCTCGGCCCGGACGCCGAGAAGCGGCCGGAGCACCTGGACCTGCTCGCCGGGCTCGCCTTCGTGGACAGCCGACGCTGGTTCAGCCCCCACACCGCGGCCCGCTACGGCGATGGCCGGATGACCCCGGACCTGCTGCGTCGCATGGTCGTCGACCGCAGGGGCGCCACGGCGGGAGACGCCACCTCCGTCCCGTCGGCCGGCCCCACCGTCGAGGAGTACAAGGAGTTCCTGCGCGCGGCAGCCGAGTTGCGCTCCACCGCCGGACCCGAGACCACCCTCGACGGACTGGTGCCCCCTCCACCGCCACCGCCCGCGCTTCCACCGAACACCCTGGTCTCGCCAGAGGAGGTGCGCGATCTCACGTATGCGCCCTCGGTGCATATCACCTGGTCCCTCTCTCACACACCCCTGCCGCTGTCCGAGCTCGCTCTCAGCCCCGAGGACACCGCCGAGCTCGCCCGCCGCAAGGGCTTGGCACCCGCGATGTCCCCTCCGGAGAACCTGGCCGGGGACCCAGCCCCGCCGGGCACGAGCACCACTGTGCCCGTCACCGTGCACACCGTGCACGCTGACGGCAGCATCTTTCGGCGATGGGACACGCCCGGGGATGGAAACTGCCTCTTCCGTGCTCTGCTCGACAGTGCGCGCAGTCAGGACATACCACCGGCGTGGGCGGCGCGGGACATCACCGGGCTGCGCCGCCTGCTGCGCGACCGGCTCGACGACTCCGAACTTGCCGCCGTGGCGGACGAGGCCCTCCCCGATCCCGTGCTCGCCGTGGTCGACGACCTGCGTCTGCGCGCCCTCACCGGGGCACAGGACCCCGGCGAGCGGCAGCGGATCACGGATGACTGGAACCGGGTCGCAGAAGCGGTCGTCAACGACGGTGACCCCGGCGAATGGAAGCGGATCCTCCGGGACAGCAGCTACCCGGAGCTCGCCGTCGTCGCTCCCACTCCCACCGATGCGCGGCAACTCGGTACCCGGGGACTCCTCACTGCGTCGGCCGAGCTCCCCGGTCTGTGGTCCTCGCCCTTCGCCGATCTGCTTCCCCAAGGGCTGGCGCACACGCTCGATCTCGATGTGCGGATCGTCGCGCCCGACCAGCAGTCTCCGGGGAACACTCACGTCTTGGCGCTCAACCCGGGTGGCCGAGGCGGCACCCTGTACCTGGACTACAACGGCATCGATCACTACAGCGCCCTGGCCCCACTGCCTCACCAGGCTCCTGCCACGGGGCCGGACCCGGCGGCTTCAGGCCCCGAACCGGGCGACCCCTTCGGGGACTGGCTGCGCGACATGGCCGACGCCCCCAGCCTGTACGGCCCCGAACCGGGCGACCTCTTCCGGGACTGGCTGCGCGACATGGCCGACGCCCCCAGCCTGTACGGCCCCGAACCGGACGCCCCGGTACCGACGGAAACCCAGCTCGAGCGGAACCGTCCGGCCCAGCTGCTGACTGGCCCGGACGTCCAGCCGCCGGGCCCGGCACCACGCACCGTCACCTTCGAGGACGGCAGCCGGCTGCCCACCGTCCTGCTCCATCCGGACGCCGACCCGGACGATGGGCGTCCGGACGACGCCGCGCACGAAACACGGCCGGCGGGGCTGTTCGCCGGCCCAGGGGTCCTCACCCTGCGTTCCCCCGAGCAGGTGGCGCAAGAGATCCTCGAGCAGGTGCCGGAGAATCTGCGCGACCGGTTCGACAAGGCGGAACTGCTGGGTCTGCTGACCGACCAGCCCTCTGCGTTCACCGCCCCGCGCGGGGCGCGCTTCGTGGGCCGTGAGAAGTCGGGAACCGGCCTCGAAATGACGGTCGAGGCTGTCCCCTACCACCGCTGGGAGCCCATCTCCGACGTGAAGGACGGCACGGTCCGGGTGGACACCATGCACCGTGGCCAAAGCGGTATCGAGGGCGCGCGCAGCGTCGGCACCGGCCGCAGGATCGCCGCCGCACTGGGTATGGGCACACCACTCAACTGGCTGTTGAAAATCAGCGTTTCCCTTGGCTGGTCCCGCCGAACCGACTACAACCAGAGCACCCAGGGTTACCACCAGTCCGAGTATCGCAGCGTGGATGGCTCCCGCCTGTACCTGGACGACGTCTACTACCGGGTGCGGGTGGACCGGGTCACCAGAGCCCCGCAGACCACTGGCCAGGACACTTCACCCGGCGCACCTTCACCGGGCCCCGACTGGGTGCGCAGCCAGGTGCACTCCGAGGGGTTCGCCATGCGGCATGGGTTGAGCTGGCGACTGCCCACCGACCTCACGGTGCCCTTCGCGGGACCCCGGCGCGCGCCCAAGAAGCTCACCTTCCCGGCCGGAGAGGAACCACGGCTCACCGAAACCGCCGGACTGCACCTGACGGACCCGCCGGAGGAACTGGCGCTCGCCATCTCCGTTGCCCGGCCCGGCAGTTCCGCGCACCACACGCTGGTCGACTACGTCCGGCCGCAACGGCTGCTCTCCCTCTTCGGGCGGTTCTCCGCACCGGTCAGCGGCCCCGAACTCACTCGGGGGCACCGCCAGCGCCCGTTGGGCCACCTGGTGATCGAGCGGTCGATTCCGCACCGGGCCACCCTGGTCACCGAGTCTGTGACGTCCGAACTGCGCGAAATCACCCAGACGACCTACCAGAACCAGCGTGCGCACGTCCGAGAAACCCGACTCGGTCTGCAGACGACCTCCGGTCCCGGCGGCACCGTCCTCGGCCCGGAGACGGACGTACGCATCCAGGGTGGTCCGCTGATCCGCGGGGATTTCGGCACCGGGCGGAGCCATCACCTGGGCAGCGAAGCGGCTCGTAAGATCACCGGCCGTGTCCGCAATCACCCGATCGCGCTGTACCGGGTGGAACGCACCCTGATGGTGCGCAAGGCCGGCGAGCCGTCGTCCGCGGCCCGCCCGCTGCGAGTGGTCAGCCTGGACTGGATCTCCACTCAGGACGCGCGGCGGCTCGCGGGCTGGGACGGTCGTATCCCCGGGCAGACGGGACCCGACCCGGCCGCCGAGCCTCCGGTGCCGTGGTACCTCACCCGAAACGACCCCATACACCTGGGCAGTCAGGTCCGCGTGGAGGGCTTCCGCGCGGTCCGTCGACACAACCCGGCACCGAACGAGACCTCAGCGCCGGACGGCAGCCAGGACCCGGCGCTGAACCAGCAGAGCCGAAACCAGGCACAGAACCATGATCAGAACGGGCAGACCGGTCCGCAGGATCCGTTGCGGGTCTTCGCGGACGCCGTACTGGACACCCTTCACCGCGTGTACCCGTCGCTGTTCGTACCACCCCTCATGCTGCGCCACCCGCGGCTGGCCAGATTCTGGTACGGCGACGGGCGGATGAGGACCGCGCTGTACAACGACCGCCAGGTACGCGAGGCGCTGAACCATCCCACCCTGAAGCAGAGTCTGGATGTTCTGACCACCACCGGAGTGCCGGTCTCCGTCACCGAGGACGGCAAGGTGCGCCGTGGCCATTACGTCCTGATCCTGCGTGCGCGGCTCACCGATCGGCAGTTCGAGACCACCCTGAGCGAACGCTCCCTGCGCAACGCGTTGGTCGGCACCGAGGTCTCCGGGCAGGGCCAGCACACGTCCAGCACCCTGTCCGGCGGTGTCGAAGCGGGCATCTCACCACGCGACCACAACAAGGTGCCCGGAACCGGGCTGCCGCGCCAAGCCGGCGGCGTGGCGGTGGGTGCCCGCTGGGGCAGGACCCGGCAGAAGGCCACCCGGAACACCCTTGCGGTCGTCAACGACCACCTGTCGTACCACAACGGCGCCGACCTCTACAGCTACGAGGTACGCCTGAGCGCCTCCGTCGAGGGACACCGCCGTCCGCGCAGGTTTCCCCGGTTCGCCTCGGTCGGTCTGCTCGGCGCTGGTGTCTTCGTCAGCCGGATCGAGGAGAGTGCGCTGTTCGACGAAGAGGGCGAGACCGTGTGCCGGGTGGATCTGGCGGTGCCGTCGGCGCACGGCTCCAGCCGCCACGCCCCCACCGACCAGCAGGCCGGCGAACCGGCACGCACACCCGAACCGGAGCAGCTCTCCCCCACCGAGGCGGACCAGCTCATCGACGGCACCGGACCGCCGGTGGACGACTCCGCCGACCGGCAACTGACCCGGAGGGTGCTGAGCGCCCCGCACGTGGTGGCAGGCGTCGAGGGAGGACCTCAGCGTCAGCAGCTCATGCAGGACACGGCTGACCGAGCGTCGGGCACCTCCTGGCATGTCGGCATGCCAGGAGCCCCGTCGCACACCGCACTGCGCCGTGCGGTGGCGGACCTCAGTATCGCCGCGCAACTCGGTCAGTACCTGGGACCGTTCGGCTCCCGTATCTCCGGACTCGTTGGCGCCGGCCCCCTCCAGACCCACTATCTGAGGGGCGCGATCCGCGGCGAACTGCGCAACCTGCGGGTCAAGAGCGACCCGAAGCCGGCCGCTTTGGAGGCAACCCTCGGCAACGAACACCGGCTCCAGTCCACGAAGAGCACCGCCTCACGCGTCACCGCAGGCGTTCTGGGCGCCGACCGCCCGCTTCAGCAGGCCGCCCAGGGCGGTGTGGCGGTGATCGGTTCCTACACGGCCGGACTGCAGTACAACTGGGGCAAGACCACCACCGTCTCCGGGAACATCACCCCGGGCCGCAATACCACTCTCACCTTCTCCGGGCGCATGTACCTGGTGGTGGCCGACGTCGTCGAGACCCTCTCGGTGCGAGACCGCTGGACGGCCGTGCTGGGCACGGTGGGCACCCGTGCCGGGGCCACACTCGGCGCCGCGGCAGGGCGGCTCTCCGAACGGCTGGGACGTGTTCTCACCCCACGCGGGGCTGCCGCCGCGCTGCACCGCCTGCGCGACGCGGTGATGTTCCAGCTACCGATGCAGGACGCCATCGAGTCCGGGCTCGCTCCGGACGGCATGGGCAGCACCACCCCGCGTAACCTCGGAGGTGGTTACCGGGTGCCCGCCTTCCTGCGCAGCCGCCGCTTCGCCACCCATTCCAGCGGCCAACTCGACGCGAGCGGAGCAGCGCGGGCGCTGACGGACAGGCTGCAGAAGTTCCATGTCCCCTCAGCCGACCGGGAGCAGATCCTTCAGCGACTCTCCCCCGACTTTCTCCGCGCCAACCTGCACGAGTTGACGACCGACGGAATGCCCCTGCCGGTCCGCCTCCGCGTGTGGAACAGCCCTCACCACCTGCCGGTCGGCGGCAGCCCCGCCGAAGTCCGCTTCAAGCTGACCCCGGTCACCACAACTGTGGAAAGGCTGCGGACCGGCATCGAACTGGAGGACTACCGCAACTCCGTACGTGATGACGCAGAAGCCTCCTCGCGGGACCGCAGCGGAGAGCTGACGGCCGCGGTCGGCGCGCGCACGGCCGACAGCGGCCCCCTCGCTGCCAACCCCTCGCTTCAGAGCACCGCGGCCGAGCAGGCGTCGAGTACCCGGACCCGTACCACCGGCAGCACTGCCATGCCGAACGTCGCCACCACCCAGACACACGCCGAGATCGTCACCGGCTACACCCTCACCGTCACCATGACGGACCGGACCGGCGAGCCGCTCATCGACGAAGTCACGGTTCCGGTCGGCAGCCTCAACGAATTCGTTCCGGCCGGCCTGCTCACCCCGGACGGCAACGGACATTATGGCGAGCTCACCGAGCAGGACATAGGGGAACCCGAGCGCGCGGTACGGATGCTGACCGCCTCCCAGGCCCGCCCGGAAGGCATAGCCGAATGGCGTGCCTCCAGCAGCAGCGATCACCACAGCGGCGACACCGCCACTCCCGCCGACCCGGACATCCTGCCCTTCGACGACCGCACGGGCTCCGGCATCCTTGCCGTGGACATCCTCGGCGCGCCCAACGTCCAGGACGCCCTCACCCTTGCCACCGCTCGCGCCGATGGGTTCGGCGACAGCGACCTCGGCAAGCGGCACGTCAACGATGCCCTTGCCGAACGCGTGCGCATGGCCCGGCTCACCCCGCTCACCGCCCTCGGCACCACACCCGCCCAGACCCAGCAGGAGGCCACCACGCAGATCGGCCTGACCGCCGGCTTCCGCCAGGCGCTCAGCGCGAACGGCTCGCCGCTGCCCACGCAGACGTCCGCCCGCCTGCTGGGCCAGTCCCACACCGCCGACTCCCGCCTCTACGCGAAGATGCACCGCCGCGGGGCCCGGCTGCTCGCCGTGGAGAACAAACCACGCATGGAAGCCATGCAGCGACAGAAGATCTCCAACACGCTGACGGCGGGTACCACCGACAACGTCGAGGGTACGGTGGGCACGGCACCGCTGGTGAGCACCGGCAACGCAGGTGTGCTGAACCCGGGTGGCACAGTCCCGGTCGGCGGGGCCATCGATGGCACCCCGTCCACCGGCACCACGAGCACCACGCTCGGCACCCACGTCAAGGTGGCCACCGACCGGACCATGCTCTTCGCGCTGCCGGTGAGCTGGCTGGCGGTGGCAGACGTGGACCACCACATCACCGACGGCCGCCCGCTGCACGCGCTCGGCAAGCCGAAGCGCGGCCCGCGCGCCGTCGAAGCCGAGACGACCGCCCTGGTCTGGCTGCGCGAGGACATGGCCCGCGACTACGGCCTCCTGGACGACACCACGTTCCCCGACGACGTCGTCACCGCCTGGGACAGCCTGGCCAACGCCGTGGGGGACCTCGCCGAGGCGGAGCGGAGCTACTACGACGCCCGGGCACGGGCTCGGGAGGCATGGCTCGACATGAGCGCGGAGGAACGGGCCGCACTGGGCGACGACCACCCGGACCGGGCGACCGTCCTGCCACAGGCCATCGCCCAGTCCCCGGCCGTCGCCACCTGGCAGGCCGCCCGCGAGGACGTCCGCCGCTGGCAGCGGCGCACCGACGCCGCCGCCCAGGACCACCACCGCCTGCATCTCTACGCCTCCCGTCTCACCGCCCACCACCAGAATCCGGTCTCGGTACGGCCGCCGAACCAACCGCAGACGTACACCGAGCCGGACTGGCGCTCCGAGGCACCGGAGCCGTACACCGTCACCAACGGCACCGGCTCCGACCCGCGCACCCTCACCTCGCCGGACGGCGCGACAGTGCGCGAGGTGCACGCCGTGCCGCACGACGGCGCCTCGTTCTTCCATGCGCTGCTGGCGGTCGCCCAGGACCGCGGCCGGCTCCCCCACCTGCTGGGCACGGATCTGGCCGAGCGCTTCACGAGTACCCCCGGCGACCCGGAGGTCACCGCGGAGGCCGTCGACACCGCCCGCAGGCGCCTCGCCTGGGCGCTGGGCGAGGACGGCAACGAGGACTTGCTCGACGCCCTCGCCCTGGATGTCTCGGACGCCTTCACCCAAAGCGAACTCGACGCCGCCGGCGTGCAGCTGACGCCGGCGCAGCAGGCCGAGTTCAACGAGCTGGGCCGTCTTCCACAGACCTTCTGGGCGACCCCCGCGCAGCGGGTGGCACTTGCCACTGCTGCTCTGTCACGCCCGTTCGCGAGCGAGCCGCAGCAGGACGGCGCCGAGCGCCCGGACGGTGAGCCCGCCCCGCCTGACCGCCGCCCCGGCGCCCACGGCGGTGCCGACCTGCTGCCCGCCCTCGCCGCCCGGGTCCTGGGCACCCCGCTCACCGTGGTGACCGAGCATGGCCACGAGCAGGTCTTCCTGCCCCGAGGCTTCGATCCGGCCGCCGTCTCCCCTGCCCACGACCCCGTCCTCTTCGCCACCGAAGCCTTTTTCCACGCCGCACTCCCGCCCGGCACCCCGGCCCCGGTCACCACCCCGCTGCCGGATCCGACGTTCGAGACCCCCGCCCCGGATACCAAGCCTGCGGACACCAGCACGACGCCTCCCGCCCCCGAGCAGCGCTCCGGCGCACCGAAACAGCAGCCCGAGGAGGAACGGTCCGCGGAGCCGCCTGTCGGGCGAAGCCGTGTCTCCCCTCCTGGCACGCACCCATCCGACAGCGGTCACGAGGCACCAGTGCCCATGAGCACCCGGACTCGGGCTCCGGAAACGCAGCTCGTGTCCTCACTCGACACCGCTCCGCCGGTTCTTCCTGTGTCGCACGACCCACGGAGCCCGGCCGAGGCCCCCTCGACGCCCCCGTCCGACAGCGACGTCCCCGGCCTTCCGGACGAGGAAGAGGCGTACGAGCTGAGCACCCTCGGGGCGGCCACAGCCACGCCCCCTCGCTCGACCGTACGAGGGCTGAGGCTCGAACCGGGAGACGCGGTACTCAAGATCCCCTCCTACGAGACAGGCATCCTCGAAGGAGCTTTGATGCGGGAATACGGCGGCCATCTCCTGCCCGGCCCCGAAAGCCTCCGCCCCGGAGGCAAACTCGTCATCATCGGCCACGGTCACCAACTCGGCGACGGACAGGCAGCCGCCGACCAGATCAAAGCCCTGTACAACGGAGCGCTGCCGGCCGGAGTCCACATCCACATGGTGGTGTGCCGGGCCGGCGACGGCGCATACCCGCCGGCACAGCGTCTGGCCAACGAACTCGGCCGCACCGTCGTGGCATCGACCATCGACGTCTCCATGACCAACACCCTCGACGCAGCCCACTTCATGGACGTGGAGTACGACGACCCCTACCTCAGAGGAGTGCATTACGGCCTGAACACCACCCACACCCATCTGCAGGGCAGTTTCTACGCGTACTCCCCGCACGAGGTCACCCAGGACAACGAAGGCGACATCGTCATGGGCGGAATCGACCCCACCACGCACACACCCGCCCCGGCCAACGGACCGCACAACGGCCCCTCCTTCCAGCTCCTCTCAGCCGAAACACCACAACTGAGCACCTTCTCCGGAACCGATACCACGGACAAGTCCCGCGGCCGACGAGTCACCCCGCCCCCGGCACCCGACAGTCAACAGCCGCATCCGCCGGACCAGGTGGGCGTGGCCGTAAACGAACTGGTGCGTCGCACAGAAATTTTCCGGCAGTCAGCGAAGCGCCACTTCACTGCCCTGATGAATGGCGACTATCGGGAGGGAAAGAGGCCACAGATCCCCCTTAGATACACGATCGAGGTCCAGGAGATCCTGGACCACATCGAGCGCCTGGCAGACACCGACACCGCATTTCAACAATGGTGCAGCGACTACACGAACCACCGACAGGCGTTGCGCAGCGAGATCACCGATGCCCTTACGGCACTCAACGAACAGTGGCGTAACTACGGATATTTCCTGATGTTTCATTTCGGCAGCATATGGAGTGATATCACACCGAAGGACCACTGGTTCAACTATTCCTACAGTGAGTATTTCCGTGCCATGTCCGTAGACAATTTGCGGTCGCTGGACAAGGATCCCGCCGTCGTCGAGGCGCGCCGGAAACACGCGACAACCGGGCAAACGGACAGCCCGTGGGTCGACCAGAAGCGATCGGAGATCGAGGCCGCCCTGCGGCAATGCGTGCTGCGCCACTACTCGCCTGCCGACCGAGTAGAGAGCATTCTCGAGCTGGGGCACGCCCACCAGCCAGGCCCCTCTCTCAAGTCCCTGGCGGTGCTGGAAGATGAGAAACCCGGTTCCTTCGAACACAACACCGCGACCTACGACATGGAAGACCTGGCCGACCATGGATTCGTCTTCTTCTACATCGAGCCGGAGGTTTCCGCGTTTCGTGCCAGCCGGTTCGGCGGCGGCGACCCCGCCCGCATTACGGTTCCCATTGATACGCTGGAACAGCAAAACGGCTGGGTGATGCTGAACGACTTCCTGGACCGTGAGATGCCCACCCTCCGCGCAAATGACCAGGGTGAACTGATCTCCTACGTCCGCACAGCCGACGAGACGCTGCATGAGGACACAAACTGGGTCGGCGGTATGGACAAGTATTTCAGCGTTCCCGCCAAGTCACCGGAAGGGAAGCTGAAGAGAGCCGTTTACATGACGAAAGCACTCCTCAACGAGGTGGAGGATTCGGTCGAGCAGGTGGCCGGCCTAGCCGGACGGGCCCACGACCTGATCGAGTACGAGGACGACGACGAGGACATGCCGTACAGACTGATCAGGATCATGCGACAGCTCCGGGAGGAAGAGGACATACTGAAGGCCGCCCTCGCGAAAATCGACCAGGGAAAGCTGGAAAGGCTGCGGCAGGAACGCGCAAAGGCGCTGAAGGAATCCAAGGACTACTCCCACAAGGTGCGCGTCTACAGGCCGGAGGCACTGTCCCACGAAACCGGGCATACCCAGTACAACGGCATCGGAACGACTGACGTTCGTCCGGAGCCAGGAACAGCGAACATCCTTGTAGGCGCCGACGTCATCCCTGGTTTGGCACTGCGCTGCGTCGTCGAGATCGCCCGCGTCGAGCGCACCCGCCCACACGTGGCCAGTCGCCTGAAAAGCATGTCGGGCGAGGCCTTGGTCCGGGTGCTGCTCAAGGACTTCATCCGCCCTCAGGCCATGCTGCAACGGGAGGTTCCCTTCACCCGGGCGGACGTGGAATTCAAGAACCGTTGAACCGCCCGCGCCCGAGCAGCACCGTGAGCGTCGTTCAGCGGGTTTCCGCACCTGGGCCGGCGACTGTGATACGCACCACTCCCTCGCCCGGGAACTCACGCCACAGCCGTCCCGACTCCTCAAGCAGTACGGCGGAATCCGACCACCGTCGTACAACGCGACCTGGAGACCTGTGATGGCCGAATCCCGACAGAAGTCGCCCGCCGGGTGCGCTGCGGTGCGGAGAGCGGTGCTCCCACCCGCCCTGCTCGGCTTCCTGCTCCTCTTGACGCTGATGTTCGCGCTCTCCTACGCCGTCGGCTCTGCCGCCGGTCCGGTGTCGCCGGGCATGTCCGGCACCAGCACCGGGGGCACATCGCCGGACGGCGGCGGAGACGTGCAGGACATGGACATGGGCGGGATGGGCTGAGGAGGACACCGATGGACACCGAGCCAGTGACTTCCGGGACCGTCATCACCGACCTGACCGTCGGCGGCATGACCTGCGCTGCCTGCGTGAACCGCGTGGAGAAGAAGCTCGGCAGGCTGGAAGGGGTCACGGCGAGCGTCAACCTGGCGACCGGCCGTGCCCGTGTGGAGCACCCGCCGGACATCGCCGCCGAGGAACTCATCGCGGCCGTGGTGAAGGCGGGTTACACCGCCGAGCTGCCGGAGCCGCCCCGCGCGGCGAAGGCCGAGGGCGACGACGAGGCAACCGCGGACACCGCCGGGGCCGAGGCCACACGGCAGGACCGCAACCGGCTCCTGGTCACCGCGCTGCTGGCGGTGCCCGTCCTCGTGGTGTCGATGGTGCCCGCGCTGCAGTTCCGCAACTGGCAGTGGCTGTGCTTCGCGCTCACCGCTCCGGTCGTCTTCTGGAGCGCGTGGCCCTTCCACGTGCGGGCCCTGCGCGGGCTGCGCCACTCGTCGGCGACCATGGACACCCTGGTGTCGCTGGGGGTGGTGGCCTCCTTCCTGTGGTCGACGTACGCCCTGTTCCTGGGCGGTGCCGGGGAGCCGGGCATGGAGATGGCTTTCTCCCTCGTCCCCGGCGCCTCCCCGGACGCCCCGGCGATCTACCTCGAAGCGACCGTGAGCGTCCCGTTGTTCGTACTGGCCGGGCGCTTCCTGGAGGCACACGCGCGACGCGGAACCGGCGAGGCGCTCCGGTCGCTGGCCCGGCTGACGGCGAAGGAGGTCTCGCTCCACGAGAACGGATCCGAACGGCTCGTTCCCATCGAGGAACTGACCACGGGCCAGGTCTTCATGGTGCGGCCCGGTGAGCGGGTCGCCACCGACGGCGAGGTCGTGCAGGGCAGTTCCGCCGTGGATCTGTCCCTGGTCACCGGCGAGAGCGAGCCGGTGGAGGTGGCACCGGGCTCGGCGGTGGTCGGCGGCGCCGTCAACGCCGGCGGGCTGCTGCTCGTACGGGCCACCGCCGTCGGCGCCGACACCCAGCTCGCCCGTATCGCGCAGCTGGTGACCGACGCCCAGGCAGGCAAGGCGAAGGCCCAGCGCCTGGCCGACACCGTCGCCGGGTTCTTCGTCCCGGTGGTGCTGGCCCTGGCCGTGACCACCCTGGGTTTCTGGCTCGGCGCCGGGGCCGACGCCCAGCCGGCCATCACCGCGTGCGTCGCCGTCCTGGTCGTGGCCTGCCCCTGCGCCCTCGGCCTGGCCACGCCCACCGCGCTCATGGCCGCCACCGGCCGCGGTGCCCAGATCGGTGTCCTCGTCAGAGGCCCGCAGGCCCTGGAAGGTCTCCAGCACCTCGACGCGGTCGTGCTGGACAAGACCGGCACCCTCACCTCCGGGCACATGAGCGTGGCCCGCGTGACGACGGTCCCCGACGGGCCCGACGAGGCCACGGTGCTGCGCCTGGCCGGCGCGGTCGAGCAGGGCTCTGAACACCCGCTGGGACGGGCGATCGTCGCATACGCCCGGAAGGAACCCGCGGGACAGCGCCTCCCCGAGGTGAGTGACTTCCGTGCCCTGACCGGGCGGGGAGTGTCCGGCCTGGTGGAGGGCGGCCGCGTGGAGGTCCTCGCGCCCGGCGACGACCTGCCGCGCCCGCTGGCCGACGCCCTGACAGCGGCCGAGACCGCCGCCCGTACCCCGGTGCTGGTGCGCCTGGACGGCGTGGATCAGGCGCTGATCGAGGTGGGGGACGTCGTACGGCCCGGCAGCTACCGGGCGGTGGACCGGCTCAGGCGTCTCGGCGTGCGCCCGGTGCTCGCCACCGGCGACCGCGAGGCACCCGCACGGGCGGTGGCGGACGCCCTCGGCATCGACGACGTGCACGCCCGCCGCAGTCCCGAGGACAAGGCCCGTCTCGTCGAGGATCTGCGGGAGCAGGGCTACCGGGTCGCCGTCGTCGGCGACGGCGTGAACGACGCCGCGGCACTCGCCGGTGCCGACCTGGGCATCGCCATGGGCAGCGGCACCGATGTGGCCATCACGGCGGCCGACGTGACGCTCGCCCGTGGCAACATCGACGCCCTCGCGGACGCGGTGGAGCTCGCGCGGCGCACCCTGGGCACGATCCGCGTCAACCTCGTCTGGGCGTTCGGCTACAACGTGGTGACGGTGCCGCTCGCCATGGTGGGGCTGCTCAACCCCATGGTGGCCGCCGCGGCGATGTCCGTGAGTTCGCTGCTGGTCGTCGGCAACAGTCTGCGGCTGCGCACCTGGCAGCCCTCGGCCCCTCGGAGGCGTGTGCGATGACCCGTTCCTTCCGGCAGCTCGACCGCCGCCGCCTGACCGACACCGCACTGGCCGCGCTCGCACCCGTCGTCGCCTGCGGCGTGGCCCTCGGCGGGCTCACCGCATGGGTCGGCGCGGGCGGGGCGGGCCGGCCTACCGCCCGGATCGATGTCTCGTACGGCCGTGTTCTGCTGCCGTTCGGTGATACGAGGGAGACGTCCGCGTACTTCGACGTCTCCAACACCGGTGACGCGGGCGACCGACTGGTCGCGGTGACCTACACGGGCAAGCAGGCCGAGATCAGCCGCCACGCCAAGGCGGGCCGCGGGGCCGCCACCAAGGCGTACCTGGACTCGACGGAAGTCCCCGCAGGTACAAGGCTGTCCATGTCGCCCCATGGCGTGAACGTGACCCTGCTCGCGCAACGCGGCTGGCGTCCGGGTGATCTCGTCCGGTTCACGTTGCGCTTCGAGCGCAGCGGCACGATCGACGCCTTCGCGGTGGTGACACGGCCGGGTGAATCGGGCTTCTGAGCGCCGCGTGGAGTCCGGCGTCTCGACCGCAACCGCCAGAAGCGCGCCTGCGCCACTCCCCCACCGGTACCGTCCCGCGGCCGGGCGGGAGGCGGGAGGGGGCCCGTCTGCGTCATGGCTGCTCTTTCGGCGTACGCGACTGTGCGGGTCACGGACGACGGTGGCACCTCTGCGACGCTTCGGACCGGCGTCGCCCGCGCCGATCTCTCGGGCCGCAGGACTGGTGGTACAGCAGGCTGTACTCTTCCTCGCTCGCTCTCGGTTCGCGGCACCTTCGGGCTTAGGGTGACTGGCGTATCGGCAGGCTGGCGAAAGGTGACAGGTGGCCACCCGGCACAACGACAGTTCCGGCGGCCGGTCCGGGCCCGGTGCAAGAGAGCCTTTCAGGGAGACCGTCGCCGGTTCCGTGTCCGCCGCGCTGGCCGCGCTCGGGCAACTCGTGGGCGGTCTCGGCACGGCCGTACTCGCCCTGGTCGGCCTCGGCTGCCTCGTGCTGACGGCGGCGGCCAGTCTGGCAGGCGTGGGACTGCTGCTCGCCCCGGCCGTGCTACGAGGGCTGCACGCACTCGCCGGCCGGGAACGCACACGGCTCGCCCGTCACGGTCTCGACATCGTGCCCCCGGAACCACCGCCCACCCGGCTGCGGCCCGCTCTGGCCGATGCCACCACCCGCCGCGAGACGCGCTGGTTGCTGGTGCACGCCACCTTCGGTCTGCTGCTCGGCCTGCTCGGACTGCTGCTGCCGGTCGTGGCGGTCCGCGACACCGCCTTCCCGCTGCTGTGGCCGTTCGCACCGGAGGATTCCACCAGCACCTCGCTGGGTTTCGGGACCGCGGATTCCTGGGCGGAGGCGTCCGTGGTGTCCCTGCTCGGGGTGGGCTGGATCGCCATCATCCTCGGCCTGGGGCCGGGCATGGCACGCCTGCAGGCGCGGCCCGCCTTGCGCCTCCTGGCGGCCGGGCCGGACACCGACCTGTCGCTGCGGGTGGCCGAGCTGACCGCGACGCGGGCCGCCGCGCTGGACGCCCACGCCGTCGAGCTGCGGCGGATCGAGCGCTCCCTGCACGACGGCACGCAGAACCGCCTCGTCACCGTCACCGTGCTGCTCGGCGCGGCCCGCCGCATGGTGGCCCGTGACCCCGCCGGTGCCGACGAGGTCCTGGAGCGCGCCCAGTCCGCCGCCGAGCAGGCACTGGCGGAGCTGAGAGCCGTCGCGCGCGGCATCCTGCCGCCCGTGCTCGCCGACCGCGGGCTGACCGGAGCACTCTCGGG
Organism: Streptomyces malachitofuscus; assembly: GCF_055571035.1. Classification (NCBI taxonomy): domain Bacteria; kingdom Bacillati; phylum Actinomycetota; class Actinomycetes; order Kitasatosporales; family Streptomycetaceae; genus Streptomyces; species Streptomyces malachitofuscus. The sequence continues at coordinate 185,478 of NZ_JBVIGA010000016.1, forward strand.
TCTCGCGGCGAACTGCGCGGTTCCGTGCCGGACCGATGTCGAGCTGCCGGAGCGGTGTGCGGCGTCGGTCGAGGCGACCGCCTATTTCGTGGTGGCCGAGGCGCTCACCAACATCGCCAAGCACAGCGGCGCCACCCGGGCCACCGTCACCGTGCGCAGCCGGGGCGGCCGGCTCCTGCTGCGCGTCGAGGACGACGGCCGGGGCGGCGCCGACGAGACGGGCGGTTCCGGCCTGGCCGGCATCCGCCGCCGTATCGCGGCACACGACGGTGTGCTGCGCCTGACCAGTCCGCACGGCGGACCGACCCTTCTCGAGGTGGACCTTCCATGCGGATCGTGATGGCCGAGGACGACCCGTTGCTGCGCGAGGGACTGGCCCTGCTGCTGCGCGCCGAGTCGCTGGACGTGGTCGCCAAGGTGGGCACCGCCGACGACGTCCTCGACGCCATCGACACCCACCGGCCCGACGTCGCCATCCTCGACGTACGGATGCCGCCCACCCACACCGACGAGGGCATCCGCGCCGCCGTCGAGGCCCGCCGCCGCCACCCCGGGCTCGCCGTCCTGGTGCTGTCCGCCTACGTCGAGCAGAGCTTCGCCACCGATCTGCTCACCGGCGGGGTCGGCGGCCTCGGCTATCTGCTCAAGGAGCGGGTCGGACGGGTGGAGGAGTTCCTCGACGCCCTGCGCAGGGTGGCGGACGGCGGTACCGCCATCGACCCCGAAGTCGTCGCCCAGCTGTTCACCCGCTCACGCCAGGACACCCGGCTGGAACGCCTCAGCCCGCGTGAGCGGGACGTACTCGGTCTGATGGCCGAGGGGCTGGGCAACAGCGCCATCGCCGGGCGGCTCGTCGTCACCGACGGCGCCGTCCACAAACACATCCGCAACATCTTCGCCAAGCTGGACCTGGCACCCACCCAGCAGGTCGACCGCCGGGTCGCCGCCGTCCTGCACTACCTGGAGAACGCCCGCCGCCCCTGACACCCGTAAGAGGTGAATCACGGAGCAGTTCCGCACAACCGACGACAAGGAAAAGACCCGCACATGCCGACGCCTGGATTCCCGGTGGGCACCCTCGACTCCGAGGGAACGCCCATATGGATCACGGATGTGGCCGCAGAGGATCCCCATCACAGCCTGCACGTGGTCCGTGGCCTTGACCCAGCGGCCGCGCTGGAGGCACTGGGCGCCCCACCACACGAGATCCGTCCGTGTGTGCTGCCCGACCCCTCCGCCAAGCCCAATGCGTTCACCTCGCTGCCCAAAACCGTCCTCGGCACGGAATGGCCCTCAGCCACGCTGATGGCCGGCAGCGCCGGTGCGTGGACCTTCGTGTATGACGACTCCGGGGCGACCTGGGACCGCGCGGCCGCACTGTCCCGCGACGGCCGGACGGCGGCCACGAGCGTGTACACCGTGAACGCAGATGCCAGCCTCGACTACGCAGTCAACGGAGCGATGCTCCGCCATGTCGACGTCGACGACCTCGTGCTCCCGGGGGGCCTCTCCGGGATGCCGGAGGAACTGCGCACGGCATTCCAGGAGGCCGGCATCTTCGAAGCGGACTACCGGGAGTCGTCCGACGAACCCGACTACAGCATCTGCATGCGCGCCGTCTGCGCTCTCGGGGGCCTGCCCCGCACCTCCGAAGACCTGCGCCGTGTGCCACTGCTGGCAGCGGCGGTGCCCACGAGGCCACTCGGCTGCTGATCCCGACTGCTCGACAGGATGCGCGAGGCTGTCAGAACCGCACCGGCCGGCCGGATCCCCTGATGCCGACCTCCGCGCTCACCCGCAGTCCCCACACCTCCCGGACCGTCTCGGTCCGGGAGGCGAGGCAGCCGACGATGTCCAGACCCCTCCCGCACTCGTCGGCCTCGGCCGGTTTGGGTCGCGGGTCGGGCCCGCCGTAGTCCGTGACGTCGACCCGCAGGGTGTTCCCGACGAGTGCCAGCGTCATCGTGAGATCGGAGCCCCCGTGCTGCACGGCGTTGGTGGTCAGCTCGCTCACGATGAGCACCGCTGCGTCGGCCTCCTCACCGTGGATTCCCCAGCGGGCCAGGACGGCGGCGGTGAAGCGTCGTGCGTCGCGGACACCGCGCTCGTGCGCCATCATGGCCACGCCGGCTACCCGCGGCGCCGTACCAGGAAGGCGAGCGACTTCATCGTGACGAGGGAGAAGTGCTGTGTGGGACATCGGGTTGCCTTGTCGGGGAGTCGGGGCAAAACCGTGGCCGAGTGTTCCGGGCGGAGAGTGCGGTACCAGGGTGAGGGCCGATGCGGGTCTAGGAGGACACACTCCGGCTTCTGCGACGCTGCAGCAGGACGGCACCGCCCGCCCCGCCCACCGCGGCCGCCGCGCCGATCCCGACGACGATTCCGAGGGACGAACCCCCCTCCTCGGCGGCGGCCGACGGTGTCGGCGTGGCCGCGACGGACGGCTCGGGGGCCGTCTCCGCCCCGTCCGTCGCAACCGACGGTGAGGAACCGGTTGCCGGCCGGGCCGGGGGATCCGCCTCCGGGTTGACGGTGAGCACCGGCAGGGGGAACTCCGGGTCCTCACTGCCGGTCGCCGGCTGGTTCCACGCGGCGATCGTGCCGTTGGAGTAGGTCTGCTCGGAGGGGAAGTCGAGGGAGTACCGGTCGGGTACGGGGCCCACCTTCACCGTGAAGGTCCCGCTTTCCTTGGGCGGGATGTCGTAGCCGGGCTTCGCCGTCCAGAGCAGCTGAGTGCCCTCGTCGGCGGGCCCGGCCACCTTCTTCCCAATCCAGCCCTCCACCGTCGGTACGTCGGTGACCTCGAGCTCCGGGGGGACGATGACGGCGACGCGGATCGTGCTGGCGTCGGCGAGCTCGCTGGGGACGCGGAACTCGAGCGTGGCGGGTTTTCCGGGGATGACGTCACCGGTCACCGAGACATGGGCTGCCGCGATGCCGGACGCGAGCAGAACTGCGCCCGCCGCACCGGCGGCCACGGTGACCAGGGAGGCGATGTGCCGTCGAATGCGGCGGGGCATGGTTCACGTCCTTCCGGTTAAGGAACAGGTCAGCAGCAGTCGCAGTACAGAAGGTCGGTGGCCTTGACCGAGTGGCCGTGTCCGCTGGCCTGCGCGGCGAAGTTCGCCTTCTGGACGGGGGTCACCTCGCCCTTGACCTCGATGGCGATGCTCTCGCCGTTGAAGGCGCCGAAGGAGAGCGCCATGGGTGTCTTGCCACCCTTGTCGGTGGGGAACGAACGCAGCACGGTCTTCTTGCCGTCGGCGGCCACGGAGTAGGCCTGGTAGACGGTGTCCGGCTGAAGGCCCCGCGCCTGGAGCTGGATCATGTCCAGTCCGGCCACCGGGCGGACGGTGGCCTCCAGGACACGGCCCTTGACCGGGTCGAGGGTGTCACCGCGGCTGCCGTTCGGCAGCGTGGTCGGCACGTTGTACGCCTGCTGGCCGAGACCCTGCCGGCCGAGGCCCGGGGCGCTGCCGGCACGGTCGGTGGCCCTCGGGGCGTAGACGATGGCCTGCGGTTCCTGGCCCGTCGCGATGGTGTCGATCACCTTGTTGGTGCGGGTGTCGATGACGTCCACCGCATCGGACTTCTCCAGGCCGACGTACAGGCGGGAGCCGTCACCGCTGCCCCACGCACCGTGCGGTGCGTGCCCCTTGTTCTTGATCTTGGTGATGAGTTCGGGAGCACCGCTGGTCCGCTTGTAGACCCAGGTCTCGTCCAGCCCTCCCATGGTCAGGTAGACGAACTTCCCCTTGCTGTTCTCGATGAACTGCGGGTGGTTGGTGTCGGGTCCTGTGTTGAGGACGGTGACCACCTTCCTGTGCTTGAGGTCCACCACGGTGATCTTGCCGTCGCGCTTGTGGGAGACCCAGATGCGCTTGCCGTCGGCGGAGATGGCCTGGTCGGAGGAGAAGGTGGCGCCGAGACCGGTGATGCGCTCCTTGATCTTGCGGGTGCGCACGTCGATGACGCTGACTTCGGCCTTGCTGGTGAAGTTGACGTACGCGTACCTGCCGTCGGGGCTCATCAGCACCTTCGACGGCCCTTCACCGACGCGCACCGTAGCGATGACGCCTCCGCGCTCGACGTCGACGACCGAGATCGTGTCGCGGCCCCGGTTGGCGACCCAGAACTGCTTGCCGTTGGCGGTGAAGCTGCCCTCGTGGGCGGCGCGGCCGACGTCGGTGGTGTTGAGGACCTTGTTGGTCCTGGTGTCGACCATGTGGACGGTGTTGCTGGTGACGCTCACCACGGCCAGCCTCCGGTGATCGGGCGAGTACGCCAGACCGTGCACTCCGGAGTCACCGCTGTACTGCGGGCTGAAGGTGCTGCCCACCCGCTGATCGCCCAGGGCGATCGTGCCCAGGGTCTTGTTGGTGGAGGGGTCGATCACCGACACCGTGTTGGAGGTCTGGTCGGCCGTGTAGATCCGGTCCCGGCCCGTGATCGGAACCGGGCGCTGCTTGGGGGCGGCACTGGCCTCGGCGGCCGTGGTTTCCGGGCTGGCCTGCGCGATGGACGTGGCCGCGAGCCCTCCGCCTCCGACCCCCAGCGCGGCGATCAGCATCCATGTGGCACGACGCACAGTAGGCATGTACTTGCTCCATTGTCTGTTTTCGGGCAGGGGGGGCCACCGCGCCTGCGGGGGCGACGGACCGTCTGACCACTTGGGAAATTGCGGCGTCAGGGAGTTCGTGTGTCCGGGCCGTCAGGCCGGCCGGGACGGGGAGGGGGACGGAGAAGGCACGACGCGAACGTGGCTCACCACGTGTCCGTCCCCGTCCTCGACGATCAGAGCGGTGATCGTGTCCTTGCGCATGGCGGTGACCATGCGGGTGGACACCTGCTCCCCGGAATCGGCGCGCACACTGCCGCCCGGGACACGCGTGCCGTCGGCGTTGACGGTCACCATCCGGTACGTCTCACCCTTCTTGAGGCCCGACAGGGCCACCGGTACCTCGGTGCCCCACGGATGGTCGATCATCGATCCCTCGCGGACCAGCACCACCGCCGTGGCGGGAGCCGGCTGGTCCTGGTCCAGGGTGAGGGGGACGACCGTCGCGGCCGCGGTGACGAAAGCGGCGGCCACGCCCAGGGCGACGCGACGCCGGAACCTGGGCCGGACCGGCTTCGGATCGGCCACGACCTGGCGGATGCGGTCGCCGAGGTCCTTCGAGGGCCGCGCCGGGGAAGTGGAACCCCGTGCGCCTGTCCAGTCGGCGAACGGGTCGACCCGTCGCAGGGTGCGGACCACGTCCTCGAGCTCGGCGGCCTCGCGAGTGCACTCCGGGCACTGGTCCACATGGCGGGCCAGGTCCTCCGGTAGTGGTGTCCCGAGAAGCAGGTGCTCGGTCAGCAGCGGACGGAAGGGGATGCATTCCTTGTTCATGGTGCCAGCCACCCGTTCTCCTCCAGGACGAGTCGCAGCGCGCGCACGCCGTAGTAGAGGCGGCTGCGCATCGTGGAGGCCGGGACCCCCAGCTCCTCACCCAGCTCCGCGCAGGTACGGCCGCCGAAGTACACCTCCACCACTGCCTCCCGGTGCTGCGGGCTCAGCCGCTCCAACGCCTCTCCGAGCTGAATCCGCTCGAGAAGCTGATCGACGGGGTCGAACGCCGGGGACGACTCGGACACGGCGTCCCACGAGGAGTAGCCGGTTCCCTCCCGGACCTTGCGCCGACGCAGGGCGTCCACCACTCCGTTCCGGGCGATGGCGAACAGCCACGTGCGCATGCTGCCCTGGCCCGGATCGAAGCCCCGGGGCGACTTCCACGCACGGACGAAGGTCTCCTGGACCACGTCCTCGGCGAGCTGACGGTCGTCCAGTGCCTTGTACGCGAACCCGAAGAGTTCTCCACCGTAGAGGTCGTAGGCGGCCTGTACCTCGCGTTCCGTCCTCAGTGCGGTCGGCTCGGCCTCTTTCGACGCGAACCGGTCGCGCAGCCATCTCACCGGACTACCGCTCACCGACACGGCCGTCCACATCCGATCCGCGCCAGAACACCATGGTGCTTTCCATTTCCGGAGACGATGTGGTCATCAGGGGATACGCAGGCCTCACCACTCATGTTGAAAGGAGGGGAAACTTCGTCGGTGCTGCCGAAAGACACCTGGTCAGCTCCCCGTGGGCGGGGGTGCCGGGTCATGGCGACGGCCCGAGCACCGCGGTGGCGGTGGCACGGGCACGGTCACGATCACAGAATGGGGGTACGGCGGTTCCGATGCGACTGGATCACAGGCATCGGGCGCGGGACACACCGGCCGCCCTGATGTATGGCGTGGTGCCGGTCCAGGGCTGTCGTCCCTGAGGTGCACCGGGACGCTCGGTCAGCGCGTTCGGTCCTCGTCAGGCGTCGCTGCGTCCACCGATGTCGGCGGCGGTGGGCTTTCCGGCGAGTTCGGGGGCAGCGGGTTCCCCGGCAGGGGCGGCGGGGCTGGTCTTGGCCCGGTGTACGAATTGACCCTCCGACTTCGCGATCACCATGGCGGCGAGCGAGTTGCCCGTGACGTTCAAAGCGGTCCGTGCCATGTCGACCACGAAGTCGATGGCCAGCAGAATGGCGATGCCCTCCGCGGGTAGTCCGATCACCGCGCCGGCCGAGAACAGGACGACGATCGAGGCGGACGGCACGCCCGCGATGCCCTTGGTCAGCAGCATCAGTACCAGTAGCGCGGTCAGCAGGCGCGGGATCGTCAGCTCGACGCCGTAGGCGTGCGCGAGGAAGACGACAGCCAGTCCTTCGTACATCGTGGCGCCGTCGGCGTTGAAGGAGTAGCCGAGAGGCAGCGTGAACGAGGACACCTTCCGGTCCACACCGAACTTGTCGAGCCGTTCGATCAGGGGTGCCAGTACGACCTCGGCACTGCGCGTCACGAACGCCAGGAACAGCAGGTCCCCGACCGCGCGCAGCATCGGCACGTACGGAACCCGGAAGATGATGGCGATGACCGGGAACAGCACGACGAGCACCACGAGCACGGCGGCGTAGAAGACGACGACGAACACCGCCAGCTTCAGCACCAGGTCCCAGCCGTAGTGGGCCGTGTTGTACGCGACGAAGGCGACGACGGCCAGCGGGGTCAGCTTGATGATCCAGGTGATCATCTGGAACATGGCGTCGGCGACGGCGTCGAAGACGGCAACCACTGGTTTGGCCTTGTCTCCGATCTTGGTCAGCGCCATCCCGAGAAATACGGCGAAGAACAGAATGGCCAGCAGCTCCCCCTCGCCGGCCGACGCAAAGACGTTTTCGGGAATGATGTGCAGGAAGAGTTCCTTCAGATCGATGTCTCTCCCGATGCCCGCCGTCTCGGCGGGGTCGACTGATCCAAGGTTCGCGTCCTTCCCGATGCCGGAGTAGAAGGCCACGAAGAGGGTGACCGCGAGAATGGCCGTCGTGACGATTTCGAAGTAGAGAATCGCCTTGGTCGCCATGCGACCCACCGTCTTCGCCGACTCCAGCCGCGCTATGGACACAACGATGAGCGGAAAGATCAACGGCACGATGGTCATCTTGATCAGCCTGATGAACGCATCCCCGACGATCTTCAGCTGGTCGCCGAACGCCGGCGCCACCAGACCGAGCAGGGCACCGACCACGAGCGCGATCAGCACCTGCACGCCCAGAGGGGGCATCGAGAACTTTCGTCTGCGGTGCTCGACGCGGCCGGCGTTCGCCGCGGCAGCAGGTTGCACATTCGACATGAGTGACAGGTCCTTTCCCTTGCCGGTGACGTGTCATTTGGCTCGCCGAAGCGGCCCAGGTCAAGCACGGAGAAATATCCATGCAGTCTGTGCATGACCCCTGACGGAACCGACATTGGACAGCGCTTCCCGAGGGCTCTACCTTCTGGAACATTCATCCACTGCAACCTGATGGGGAGCATTCCATGGTTCAGACGGCACGTTTCGCTCGCTTTCCACTGGGTCATTTCCCGACCGCCCTCGAACCGATGGAGCAGCTGACCACCCATCTGCGGCAGAGCTACACCTCGGTGCCGGAACTGTGGATCAAGCGGGACGACTGCACGGGGCTGGCGACCGGCGGCAACAAGACACGCAAGCTGGAGTTCCTGGTGGGTGAGGCGGCCCGGCAGGGGGCCGACGTGCTCATCACGCAAGGGGCGACCCAGTCGAACCACGCCCGGCAGACCGCTGCGGCGGCCGCCCGCGCCGGCATGGAATGCAAGCTGTTCCTGGAAAAGCGCCAGACGCGGGACGAGGAGTACGAGCTCTCCGGCAACGTCCTCCTGGACGAGCTGCTCGGGGCCGAGATCGTCGACCGCGTACCTGCAGGGACCGACATGCAGGAAGCCATGGAGCTGCTGGCCGACGAGCTGCGCGCGGAGGGGAGGCGGCCCTACGTGATTCCCGGCGGCGGGTCCAACCCGCTGGGTGCGGTGGGCTACGTCCAGTGCGCCCAAGAGCTCGAGGCGGCGCCCGTCCCCGTCGACTGGGTCGTGCACGGGACGGGGAGCACGGGTACGCAGGCGGGCCTCGTTGCGGGACTCCGTGCGATGCACAGTCCGGCCAAGGTGCTCGGCATCAGTGTGCGCCAGCCCGAACAAGCCCAGATAGATGCCGTGTTCGGTCTCGCCGAGCGCACGGCGGCTCTCATCGGTGCCGAGGGCGCCGTCAAGCGGGAGGACATTCTGGTCGACGACCGCTGGGTCGGCGGTGGATACGGCGTCCCGACGGACACCATGACCGAAGCGGTCCGCCTCGTTGCCGCCTGCGAGGGCATCCTGCTCGACCCCGTGTACTCGGGCAAGGGATTCGCCGGACTGATCGGTAACATAGCCGACGGCCGCTTCGCCCCCGACGACAACGTCGTCTTCCTGCACACCGGAGGAAGCGCGGCCCTGTTCGGCTACCGGTCCACGTTCCAGACGCCGTGAGCACACACGACCACCTGGTGGGCATTCTGGGCGGGATGGGCCCGGCCGCCACCGCCGAGTTCTACACCAAGCTCATCGGCCGGACCCGGGTGACCCGCGACCAGGACCACCTCCGGGTCGCGATCTGGGCCGACCCGACCGTCCCCGACCGTGTCGGGGCCGTGATCGGCACCGGCATCGACCCCTATCCGGCGATGTTGAGCGGAGCGAACCGGCTGCGCGATCTCGGCGTGACCCTGGCGGTGATGCCGTGCCACACCGCGCACGTCTTCCTGCCGGCCCTCGTCAAGGACTCGGGATTGCGGTTCCTCGACATGGTCGCCGAGACAGTGGCGGAACTCGAGCGGCGGGCCGGGGCGATGAGCAGCGTCGGACTGCTCGGTACCCGCGGGACGATCGCCTCCGGCCTTTACCAGGACCGGCTGCGGGAAGCGGGGTTCGGCGTGGCTCTGCCGGGAGAGTCCACGCAGGTGCAGGTGGATCTCGCCATCAAGAAGGTCAAGCAGGGCGACCCGGAGGCAGCCGGTGTGCACCTGGACAAGGCGGTGCGCGCCATGGCGGGTACCGAGGGGCGGCTGATCGTTCTGGCGTGCACCGAGCTCCCGCTGGCGGCCCGGTTTCTCTCCGCATCGCGAGGGGCTCCCCTGCTCGATCCCACCGATCTGCTGGCCGACGCGGTGGTCCGGGAGTGCCTGGGCCCGTATCCGGCGGAGGGCCTCCCGGAGGCCGGATAGTCAGGAGCCGTCCGCCGCGAGTCTGGCGGCACGGTGCCAGATGCCCGCCGCGCGGGCGGGCACCTTGTCGGACGGCACACGGTACAGCCGGATCTCGATGCGCGCCGTCAGCGACGAGTCACCCACCTGCTGCAGTGTGCCGTCGGCGAGTTGCGAGGTCACCAGACGCCCGGGCAGCCAGCCGATGCCCAGACCCGCGCCGATGAGAGCTGCCAGCCCCGAGGTGAAGTCGCTCTGCGCGATGGGCAGGAGGTGGAGGTCCCGCTCAGCGAGGATGCGCTCGGTCACCCGGCCGAGAAACGCGCCCTGGCTGTGGGTGACCATGGGTACAGGCTGTGCGGCGGTGCCGGGCAACGAGAAGTCCGGCTGCTGGCCGGTGACCGACGTGTACGGAGCGAGGACATCCTCCGCCAGCACCATCCACTCCACGTCGGCCACCGGAATACTGAGCGGCAGAGCCGGATCCGCGTAGGCGAGCAGCAGGTCGCAGCCGCCGTGGAGCAAGGCGTCATAGGCATCGAGCGTGTTGGACGGCAGCAGGACACACGGCACCGGTCCCTGATCGCTGCAGCTCGCCCACCATTGGGCGAAGAACGTGGTGGCCAGCGTGTGGGTCACCGCGACCCGTACGGCTCCTCTCGGTGTCCGCTGCCGTCCGCGGATCTCATCACGCACCGCACTGATGGCGGCCACCGTCTCGATCGCTCCGGCGCGGACCTTGACGCCCGCCGGTGTCAGGCTTACGGGATAGGTCGAGCGGTCCACCAACGGCTCGCCGAACCAGATCTCGAGGGCGCGGATCCGGCGGCTGAAGGCAGGCTGGCTCACGTGCTGCGCCTCCGCGGCACGTGTGAAACTGCCGTGCTCGACGAGTGCCAGGAAGCTTTCGAGCCAGCCGATGTCCACCACGGTCGGATTTTAGCGGTGCCATGACCGATGGCAGGTGACCTTGCTCGCCCTCTTCCTTTCACCGGTGCCGGTCGTGGATGCCCCTGAAGGTCGTCCGCCCCCATTCGGCGGTCCTGCGCAGGAACATCCCGTGCTGCGCCAGGCGGTCGTCCAGGCGTCTGATGCGCGCCTGCAGTGCGCGCCTCCTCAGAGGTGTGTCCGCGCCACCGAGGAGGAGACACAGGTCGTGGCAGCACAGCGGGCGCGACGCTGAGGACAGCAGATGGAGCAGCACTCGCTGGGACGTCTGCTGCACTTCCGGTAAGCGACGCAATTTCCAGGCGACACGTCGGTCGCTGCCGGAGCGGGACAGCGTGAGCCAACGGCGTTCGGCGACGAGCCTGCCGGCCAGTTCCGGGGGTGACAGGTCGTGGGGCAGGACATTGACCGCTCCCGCCAGCAGAAGACGCGCCGGGTCGGTGGGGCCGGAGGTCAGCACGATCACAGCTCCGAAGTTGCTCAGCACCCTCACTTTCGACTCCACATCGCCGTCTCTCACCTCGTTCGGCACGTGCAGGACCACCAGGGGACACACATCGCCCAGCAGCTCCAGGTACGCCTGTTCCGAACCCCAGGGGTAGGAGAAGGCCGGCATGACGTGATAGCGCCGCATCCTGCGCAGCAGACGGGCGGTCTCCGTTCTGCGCAGGGAGAGGACCGGGCCGACGATCTGGTGCCGGGCAGGTTCCGTGAGCACCCGGCCAGTGGACGAGGTGACGACATCGAGTGGTGACATGGCAGACCACCGGAAACAGCCGAAGGGATCGATCCTGGCGACAGAGTGTCGCTCATGTCCGCGCCACGCTTGGCCCCTCGGCCCCTGTCAGCGTTTCAGACGCTCGTCATACCTGGTCAGGTCGAGGACGGACGCGCATCCACGACAAACGAACGACAACGTTTGACCAATGGTTTGCGGAGAGTATTGATCACGCTCCCCTGCCCCAGCACGGGAACACGCCACATGACCACCGGCGGACAGCGATTGGGCACCATCCATGACGGGGACCACCAAGACGGAAGGCATCAGTCTCGCTCCGAGCCTGATATCAACCCGGCACTACGCACCCCACGATGACCACCACGCCCTCATCCAGACGATCTACGACCGGCACGGCCCCCTGCTCCTGCGATACGCGGCACGGCTGCTGGGGGGCGACTGGCACAAGGCCGAGGACATCCTCCAGGAGACGGCGGCGCGCGCCTGGAAGCACGCCACCTTCCTGAGAAGCCATCGTGAGCACCTGAGGCCGTGGCTCTTCACCGTGGTCAGGAACCTGGTCACCGACCATCACCGCTCCTGCGGCCTGCGCCCTCTGGAACTGGTGCCGATCGAGGACCTCGACACCACCTGGGAGAGCTCCGACCACGCGCTCACCCTCCACGTGGTACTCAACGCGCTGCAGGACCTCAACGAGCAGCAGCGGACCGTGATCAGGCTCCTGTACTGCCTGGAGTGCAGCGTGGCACAGACTGCCGAGCACCTGGGCATCCCGCCCGGCACGGTCAAGAGCCGCGCTTTCTACGCCCTGCGAGCTCTGCGCAAGGTGCTGGAGGGCCGGGGAATGACCGAGGCGTGAGACCACGACCGGGCCGGAGGCGGAATTTCGCCGGCATCGCAGGTGAACCGGACCGCGGCTTCGGTCGTTGTGCCGAGTGTGGGCGCCCGCGTACTCCTCCCTCCACCACCGGGATGGACGGCTTCCAGCCCACACACGCCACGCGCGGTACTTCCCCCGGCTGCACGTGGAACGGCCCCGGCAGGTTCACTCCGCACCTGTCGGGGTCCGTATCCGCCGGCCCACCCAGCCGGCGCTGACCGACTGCGGCGGACGAACCGAGGTGTGGGGCCGAGGTACGGACGCCGCGGCCGGACGCCTGGCCGGTACAGGGAAGCTGGTCACTTCGGTGTGCCGGCCAGGTTCAGCTCACGCTGCTCAGGGGAAGGCCCACGAACAAGCAGAGCATGATCGTGGCCGTCACCAGGGGCGCCCACAGGCGCAGCCCGCGCTGCTCGTGGCTGTCGTGGTACGTGAACGCCGCGGCGGTGAGCAGGAACAGGCCCCCGGCGGCGACGACCGCGGACGCGGTGACGAAGTACGCGGACGACAAGCCCGCGCCGCCCAGCAGTTCCAGGACGCCGATCCCCCGGCATGCGGCCCGGGAGAAGCCGCATGCGGCAGCCGGCGTGCGGGGCACTCCCCGGCCCACGATGTGCCCCAAGCCGCTGACCAGGAAAAACGCTCCGCAGACCGCGGCGACCGCCGTCAACGCAATGCTCACTGGGATGAGTCCCTCTCCTCGCCGTGATGCCCGGTGCTGTCACCGGGACCCGTCATCGCGGGAACGGTGAGGAGACGACCGTGGTTCACATCGGGTACACGGTGACCCGCGCCTCTGAACATGCGTGCGTAGCGTGGCGATGGACGGTCGGACGAACGCACCGGTGCCCGTACGGTGAGGCCCGGATCGCCACCAGGGGCCAAACCCGCTCGGCCCAGGCCGCGCAGGACGTACGTCAGGCCGATCGCGCCGCGTGGTGATCGGGGTGGACGTCGGCGAGCACGCCGATCCTGCGGGCGTCGTCATTCGGCGTGTCGAGCGAGGCGGTGCGGCCGGCGCCCACCGCACGGCGCAATACTTTTGTTTCGCCCTCGATCCGTGTACGCGCCGCGCCGCCGGCGTCGGTCACAGGGCCGTCGTCGGGCCGGCCACGCGCGGGACGTGCCGTCGCCGCGCCGCCCGGCATGGCTGCCGCGCGTTCACGGCGTGCGGAGGGCTTCTGCGGGCGGGGTGCGCAGGGCCTTGCGCGTGGGGAGTTCGATGGTGAGGAAGGCCGTCAGGGTGACGACGAGGACGGTGACCGGCAGCAGCCAGACGGGACCGGACGGCCAGGGACGGCCGAGGAATCCTTGCCCCAGCAGGGCCAGCGGCACCACCGACAGCACCAGTCCGGCTCCGCAGGCTGTCGCGGCGATCGCCGCCGCCTCACGGCGCATCATCGCCCGGACCTGACCGGGTGTCATACCCACCAGGCGGAGTGCGGCGATCTCGGTGCGCCGCTGATCGGTGGACGCGACCAGTTTGTTGGCGATGCTGAGCAGCAGGTAGGCGAGCAGGACGACGATGACGGCCAGATTGATCCACACCTCGGGCGGGGTGTCCTGCCCGGTGCCGGGCCCGGGGTCGGTGTCCGACAGGACCACACCGGGGTGTTTGCCGACCAGCGCGGCGAGCCGCTCCTCGGCGGCGGCGCTGCCGTCGGTCCGTACGAGTATGCTCTGCGGCGCGGGCACCGTGGTGTGCCCCGCCGCCAGGTCCTGGGAAAGGACCAACGGGCCGAAGCCGAGGCCGCGGTCGTATACGGCGACGACCCGGGCCGTCACACGTACGCCGTCCCCGAGGATCAGCTCCACTCGCCGTCCCAGCCCGGCATCGCGTGAGCCAGCGGCCTCACTGCTCACAGCGACCGTGGCGCCCTTCAGACGCGCCAGGTCCCCGTCCCGCACGTCGAGGTCGTACACCCCGGCCCCGCCCGGGGAAAGGATCATCGCGGACGCCGACTCGGTCGTCGTCTCGCCGAACTCCTTGTACTGCCACACCGCGGTCGTGGTGGTGACGGGTTCCGCAGCCTCCACGCCCGGCAACCGCCGCACGGCCGACGCCGTGTCCGGGGGAAGTCCGCCGAGCTGCGGCGCGCTCAGTGTGTGCTGAGCGAGGGTGCCGACCCGGATGTCCTGCTGGGTCGCGGCGAGCACCGTGGTCTGCGTGAAGGTATACGTCAGCACGAAGACGACCCCCATGGCCGGCGGACTGATGACCCCGGCGAACCGGAGGGCGCAGGCGCGCATGCCGACCACCGCCAGCCAGCTCGGAGCGAGGGCGCCTGGCCGCATGCGCCGCAGCGCCGCCCCGCCCGCGCCCTTGACCAGCGCCGGCCCGGACAGGGCCAGGCCGATCGCGGCCATGATGCCCGCAATCGACGTGGACGTGGCGCCTAGCGCGGTCCGGACCAGCAGCGGAGTGACCGCCGACGCCGTCGCGGCCGCGATCAGCAGCAGACCAGTCAGCGTCCGGGCACGGGACGGGGCACGGGGCTCGCTGCGCGACTCGGCCACCGCCTCGGTGGCCGGCAATGTGGAGGTGCGCCAGGCCGCGCCCCGGGCCGACACCTGCACCACCGCCAGCATCAGAACCATGGTGACCAGGGCGGGCAGCGGACCGAAGGTGAGGGGAAGTCCGGGTGGCAGAACCGCTCGGTCGACGAGCGCCTGCGCGAACTGCCTCGCCAGCAGGTAGCCGAGGCCGATGCCCGGCACGGCCGACACGACCGCGACCACGGTGGCCTGACATGCGGCGAGACGGCGGATCTGCTTCGGCGTCGTACCGACCGCGCGCATCAGCGCCAGATCACGGCGCTGCCCGGCGATCGACACGCCCAGCGCGCCCGCCGTGACGAACCCGACGATCATCAGCAGGATCCCGGCGAGCGAGCCCGCCAACAGAATCAACAGCGAGCGCGCCGCACTCACTCCAGGGGCCACAGCCGTACCGCGGTCCGCTCCGGTGAGTACCTTCAGTCCCGTGCCCGCCACCTGATCCCGGACCGCCGCCGCCACCGGCTCCCCGGCTCCGGGCGCGACGCGCAGACCGATCAAGTCCACCGTGCCCGCCCGGGACCCGCCCCTGCCGCCGGCCGTGCCCTCCCGGCCGGACAACCGCCGCGCGGTGCCGTCCGCGAAATAGACCCCCGCCTCAGGCGCATCCACGACCGCGGACACACGGTAGGAGGACGGCTCCCCCGTACCCGCGGCAACCCGGATCCGGTCCCCCACCCGTACCCCGGCCGAGGCCGGTACCGCGACCTCATCAGTCACGGACGGCGGATGACCCTCGATGCGTGGTTCCGGCAGCAGCGTGGTCGACGACCAGCCGTGACCGAAGGTCCGCGGATCCTCGGCCGGCAGCACGCGGCCGCGCGCATCGATGAGCGCGGCTGGGAACCCAATGTCACCGACCGCCGCGGTGACCCCCTTCACCCTGCTCAGCCGGCCGACAAGATCGGCCGGGACCGTGGCACGCTCCGGGAGCGCGACCGGCAGGTCCCCACTCGGATGGAACTCCTGGTCGGCCGCCACGACCACATCCGCGCCGCCGAGCCGACCGGGCGGCAGCTGGGACCGCAGGCCCGACTCGGCCAGTACGCCTGTCCCGGTGAGCAGAGCGGCGCCGCCGAGCACCGCGCAGGCCACGGCGAGCAGCGCGGTGAATCTGTGTGCCGCCATCCGCAGAGCAAGATGCAGCATGAGTCAGCGCCCTCCCAGCGCGATGAGGCGGTCGGCGAGCCGGGCGGCGGTCGGGGCCTCCAGGGCGTCGATCACCTTGCCGTCCGCCATCACCACCGCGTGATGGGCCCAGGCCGCGGCCGCCGGATCGTGGGTGACCATCACCACGGTCTGGTGGAACTCCTCGACGAGGCCTCTCAGCAGCTGCAGAATCTGGTGAGCACTGTGCAGATCCAGCGCCCCGGTCGGCTCATCGGCGAAAACCACCGCGGGCTTGGACACCAATGCCCGTACAACCGCCGCCCGTTGCTGCTGGCCTCCCGAGAGCTCGGCCGGCCGACGGCCGAGACAGCCGGAGATACCGACCCGTTCGACCAGCGCGTGCATCCATTGCCGGTCCGGGCTGCGGCCCGCCAGGCGCAGCGGCAAGGTGATGTTGTCCTCGAGAGTCAGTGACGGAATCAGGTTGTACGCCTGGAACACGAACCCGACGTGGTCACGCCGTAGCTCGGTGCGACGGGTCTCGTCCAGACCGGCGATCTCACGGCCATCGATACGGACGCTGCCCGACGTGGGCGAGTCCAGCCCTGCCGCACAGTGCATCATGGTGCTCTTGCCGGAGCCCGAGGGCCCCATCACGGCGACGAAAGTACCCGGCCACACCGTCAGCGACACATTGTCCAGAGCCCGCACGCCGCCCGGATACACCTTGCTGACCTGGGACACGGCGACGGCCGGAGCCCTCTCGACTGGTTCCGCGCGGACGGCGGTGCGACGGCCGAGACCCCAGGCGCTCATCTGCCGCTCCGCAGGCGGAGCACGACCAGCACAGTGGCGCACAGCGCGGTGACCCCGCCGGCGGCCAGGTGCACCCCCAGACCGGCCCCGGCGAACGAGGCCACGGTGTTGCCGAGCACGCTGACGACGAGAACCACCCAGAGCAGAACGCGGACCGCGCCTGTGCTGCTGGACCGGTCCGGAGTCCCCTCCTGACTGTCGGCCGCGGTGAGACTGTAGGGATCCGTGTGCGACATGTGAACCATTCCCCTGTGTGTGCGAGGACACCGACGCTACGGACCGGCGTCTCCCGGGCCGATCCCCCGGGCCGCCGGACCGGAGGTACAGCAGGCTGTACCGTCCACGCCTTCTCTCTGGGCACAGGGGGTCGCCGCACCGCATGCCTCAACGTGCTCCGGGAGGTCCGACGGCTCCAATGCCGAGGATGGGGGGCAGCAGGTAGCCGGTGCGCGGTTGCGTTGGGCGCCGGGGTCTCGGTCGGGAGTGTCTGCGGGTTCCGCAGGTGGTTCGGCCAGGCGGAAGCGATGGGTGTTCACGGCCTTCTCCACCCCCTGACCGAGATTGGCCCCCCGGCAGCGTGGCGGCGCTCGGGATCGGAGCACCAGGACCGCTCGGGCAGGTAGAGCCGTCGGTCGATCAGCGCGCGTCCCCGCTCAGTGGCGTAGGCGAAGAACACGCCGACCTGGGAGTTGTCGATCCGGCCGGCTGTGCCGGTGTACTGGCGTTGCACCCCCGCCGACATGCTGCCTTTCTTCACGAAGCCGGTCTCGTCCACGATGAGAACGCCGTCGTCGCCGAGGTGGTCCACAACGTAGCGCGGACGTCGTCACGGACGGCGTCGGCATCCCAGCGGGCATGGCGCAGCAGGCGCTGCAGGCGCTGCATCGGCCCGGGCCGGGCGTGACCGGCCTGTTCAGCCAGTTGCCAGCAGTTCTTCCGCTCCGGTAGCCGACAGCAGCCCGAGCAAGTAGGCGCGGGCCGTGGCCCGAGGCTCAACTCGGCCGGACCGCCCGGCGATACGCGCCATGACCTGGTCGAACACACCCGCCAGCGAGCAGGGTCTGCGCTATGGCCCGCGGCCACCGCACGATCTTCGTTTGTCCACACACCAACCGATAATCACGCGGTGGCCGTACCCATTCCCAGCCGGGTCCGCCACAAGCTCGCGAAGCCAGACTGGAATACTAAACGGTGCGAGTCCCATCCGTCACAAAAATCAAGGAATATATGGAGTTGCTGGCTGGCGTACCCCAACACCCGCGCGAAAGAGACCACTTGGACCAATTCCACGGACTTCCGGTCCTGGACTTCCCGGAGGCGTCCTCCGGCCGTCCGCTGCCGGACGATCCCGCGTCCGTGGCGTGGCGCGTCCGGGTCGAGATGAGTGACCAGGACGAGGACGAGGACGACTACTGGAACCGCTTCCTCGAGACCGTGCCGCTGGAGGAGGTCCGCGCGCTCCTCATCGGCAGCCCTTACTACGGCTTCGATGCCAGCGCCCCCCAACAGTTCGAGGACCTCGTCGAACTGCGCCACCGGTTCACCCGTCTGGAGGCGCTGTTCCTCGCCGACGTCGACGTCGACGAGTGCGACATCTCCTTGCTGGAGCACGGCGATGTCGCCCCCGTCCTGGAGGCGTACCCCCGGCTGCGGGAGCTCGGCATACGCGGCAGCAACGACGTGGAGTTCCCCGTCATCCGTCACGAAGGGCTGCGCACCCTGCGCTTCGAGAGCGGCGGGCTGCCCGCCTCGGTCGTGCGCAACGTGGGCGCGTCCGACCTGCCGTCCCTGGAGTACCTGGAGCTGTGGCTGGGCGACGCGGACTACGGCTGCGACGCGACGGTGGAGGACCTCCAGCCGCTGCTCGCCGGGGAGCGGCTGCCCTCCCTGCGCCATCTGGGTGTGCAGAACAGTCAGTTCCAGGACGAGATAGCCGCCGCCGTGGCGCAGGCCCCGGTCGTGGCCCGGCTCGAATCCCTCAGGCTGTCGATGGGTGCGCTCGGCGACGAGGGTGCCGCGGCCCTGCTGGGCGGGCAGCCGCTCAGTCACCTGCGCTATCTCGACCTGCATCATCACTATCTCAGCGACGCCATGATGCTGCGGGTCTGGGACGCCCTCGAACCGGTGGGCGTACGGGTGGACCTGTCCGAACAGTTCGAGGAAGAAGTGGCGGACGAGTACCACAGAGGCGGCCGCCGCATCACCGCCTCCGTGTGAACCTTCCCTTCCCCGCCCGCTCCTTCCGCGAGAGGACACCGTGCCGAGCGACCCGAACTCCCTCGACCTCGACGACCGGCGCATCGTCAGCCGGGAACTGAACTGCGAGGCCCCTTGGCTGGACCCCGAAGAACCCGTGACCTTGTGCCACGTCCTGCGTGCGGCGGGGCCGCACGGTGATCATCACGCGACCAGCTCCCGGCTCGCCGAGCTGGGGTACCGGGTTCCCACCCCCGCGCAGCTGGCCTCGGTCACGGACGACGACGTGAAGCTGATCAGCCGCGACGCTGACGGCGCCCGGCCCTGGATCGGGGCCGAGGCCACCGCCTTCCTCAGGGGCCACGTCCTGTCGGCGGCCCTGCGGCTGGGGCGGCAGCCCGCCGGGATCGCCGCCCGGCTCGCCGAACTGGGCTTCCCGGTGCCCGCACCCGACACCTTTCCGGCAGAAGTGGTGCCGGGCGGCGACGAGAGGCTGATCAGGGACCGGAGTAAGGGTGGGATCGGACGCTGGATCGCGGACGACACCCCCGTACCGATCGCCCATGTCCTGGACACCCTCCGGCCCAAGGGGCGCGCGGTCGAGTACCCGCGCTGGATGGCGTCCGAGATCGTCTCGGCGGGCGAGCGTTTCATTCGCCTGGGCTATCAGGTCGCCCCGGGAGTGATGGAGGTCACCGCTGCCGACGTGGTGCTGGTCAGCCAGGACCTGGACGGGCGCAAGCCCTGGCTGGCGAGCCCGGACGAGCCCGTACCGCTCCACCACGTCCTGCGCTTCGCCCAGGCCCACGACCGGGACCCGGACGAGGTCATCACCCGGCTCGACCGGCTCGGGTACCGCCGGCTCCCCGAGGGCCCGTCGGCCGGTTCCGTGATACGCGTGACGCGCGAGGACGTGGAGCTCTCCGGATACGAGTGGGACGGGCAGCGGTGCTGGCTCACACAGGACGACCCCGCGTGGTTCGCCCACCTCGTCGCGGTCGGCGCCGGGACCGGGCGGGCACCCGCCGAGATCGCGGACCGTCTGCGGCTGCTCGGTTTCCGCATCCCCGAAGAGGAGTTTCCCGCCGAGGTGTCGGAGAGCGACTTCGCGCTCATCAGCGGCCGGTCCCTCGCAGGGGCCGAGCCCTGGCTCTCGCGTACGGACCCGGTGCCGGTCGGGCACGTCCTGTACTGCGCGCATGCCCGGGGGACGAGCACCGCGCGGGTCCTGGCCCGGCTGACGGAGCTCGGCTACACCCGTCTCCCCGACCTCCCCGACCGGCACGTCACCGAGGAAGACCTCCGGATCGTCAGTGAGCGGGGAGACGGCAGTGCTCCGATCATGAGGGACTCCGTGCCCTACGGCCGTATCGTGCGGGCCGCGGCCGCCTCGGGCACCGGCCCGCGCGAGATTGCGGACCGCTACCGGGAGCTGGGCTACACCGACGTCGTCCTCCCGGACGGTCCACTGCCCGAGTCCGTCACGGGGCGCGACGCCGACCTGATCAGCACCGGCACCGGTACGGGCTGGCTGGCACCGGACGAAGCCGTCCCCGTCCCGCACATCGTGCAGCGGGCGCACGCCGAGGGCACCGGACCGGCCGAGATCGTGCGGCGGCTTCGCGCGCTCGGGTTCCGCGACGTTCCCGGCCCGCTGCCGGAGACGGCGCATCCCGGTGACCTGGCCATGATCAGCGAAGACGCCCAACCGGGGAAGCCCTTCCTGCCGTTGACCGGTGTGACGGCGCACCACGTCCTCTGCGCCGCCCACGTCGTGGGAGTGAACCCGCACGGCATCGCGGCCCGGCTGGTCGCTCTCGGCTACACACTGGAGTACACCCCGCACTCCGACGACGCGGTGATCTTCAGTGAGAACGCCGACGGCCGCACACCCTTGGAGTGGAATTCGGGCCTGGGGCACGTCCTGCTCATCGCGAAGGTCCTCGGCCGCACCCCGGAGGACATCAACGACCGTCGCGGGGAACTCGGCTGCCTCAAGCACCGGATGCCTGACGCGGGCGGCTTCGAGGAGGACGACATCCTCCTGCTCAGCGGGAACCTGGACGCCCGCGCGCCCTGGATCCCCTGGGGAGGAACCCCGTCGTGGAAGCACGTGCTGGGTGCCGCGCGGGCCACTGGCCGTAGCCCCCAGGAGATCGGGGGACGCCTGCGGCTGCTCGGCCACGACCCCGGCGTGCCGCCCGTGCTCGACGAGTGCGACCGCGACCTGCAGGAGGCCATGCCCGAGATCTGCGAGTCCACGGACGCCGCGACGGTCCTGGCCGTGGCGAGCAGGACGGGCAGGAGCCCGGCCGAGGTGGCCGCACGGTTGCGCGAGCTGGGCATCGAGGTCCCGGACCTCGAATACCCGACCCGGCGCCCGGCTCCCCGTCCGTCCCGGTCCGTCCGGTCCGTGGGAGCCGGGTCCGCATGACGGAATCGAGTTGTCCCGGGCGGGGTGCGGGACTCATCGTCAGGTACGTAGTCGCTTTACCGTCCTGTCTGGAGGGTCACTCCGGCCCGGTCGAGAAAATGGTCTACGTCATGCGTGAGTTGCCAGCGATCCGGAAGCATGGTTCATGATCCTCCGGATGGGCCTGGTGCCGGGGGGAAGTACTTGCGCAGAGAGGCACTGTGACCACGTGGACCGCACGTCGGCCGTGATCGGCCAGCGGGGCAACAAGGCGAGCGCGGTCTCGTGCAAGTCGGCACAGCCCCGCTCCCTGTCACAGAGGAAGGCAAGCGGGGCCGCTGGGCGGACTGCTATCGGGTTCCCAGCTCGGCCAGCAGGGCCTCGTACTCGTCCGGGTGCTCCTCCCGCAGAACGTCCATCCACACCCGGGCTCCTCGCGCGAACGTCTCGGGCGTCATCTTCTGGTGGAGATGGTGCACGCAGTAGAAGGCGTCGTCGTAGGGGAGCCGCTTCGGCTGCTTCGGCCGGGCTGACTCTGCGTGCGCTGTCTTGAGTTCTCCCGTGCTGGTGCGCGGCTCCGGGATGGACTCGGAGGCTTGCTCACGCCCGACGGACGGCGTAGCCGTACTGGGTCGAAGGGGCGGGGACGGCGGAGCGACCGGGGCGGGAGGCGTCTCCGGGATTATCACGCCGTGATAATCAGCGGGACCCGCTGACCGCTCCACGACCTCCTGCGTCTGGCTCTCCGCCTTCCTGCGAGCTGCTTCCGCCCGCTCGTCGGCCTTGGCCTTCTGCTCTTCGGGCGACAGCTTGCCGAGGTTGCGGACGTGCTCCACCTTCCGCACCCCGGTCACCAGATCCTTCTGGAGCTCGGGAGCGAGCTTCAGCAAGGACAGCTTGCTGGAGATCGTGTTCTGCGGGATGCCCAGCCGCTTGGCCGCCTTGGTCTGGGAACCGTAGTAGTCGACCAGGGCCTTGAGAGCGTGGGCTTCCTCGAGGTCGGTCATGTCGTCGCGGTGGTAGTTCGCGACGAAAGCGGCCTCGAGGAGAGCCTCGTCGGTGGCGACCCGTCCGTTGTCGACGCGGACCGGGATGGTGGCCATCCCGACCCGACGAGCGGCCTCGAGGCGGCGGTGGCCGTCGACGACGATGTACTGCGCCCCGTGGTCGAGGTCGTCGGCGCGATCGGCCCGGTTGCGCAGGTAAGCGTCGACCGTGGCCACGGCGATGGGGATGATGATGCCGACCTCGCGGACGCTCTGCACCGTCTCGTCGAGGTTGCGCAGGTGGTTGCGCGGGTTGTCGGGGTTGTCGCTGATGAGGGTGACCGGCAGCTCGGTGATGGCTGCTGCAGCCGACTCCTCGCCCGCGATGGTCTGGTCGATGAGGTTGCGCCGGGAGGACCGGGCGCCGCGGGCAGCGCCGAACGCGGGTGCCGATCCCAGGGTGTCCGCCTTGCTCAACGCGTTGCTCCCCTCGCTACCTGCCGCATGGCTTCCGCCTGATCACAGTGAGGCGCGTAGGTCAGCAACGGCATCCGTGTGCGGACCGCTTCGCGCTGTTCCTTCAGGTCGCCGATGATGGCAAGGACCTTCGGGTCCCCAAGAGACTTCCAGTTGTCCAAGGACGATGTGGCGACGTAGCCGCGGCGGGAGTC
This sequence comes from Streptomyces malachitofuscus, assembly GCF_055571035.1. Lineage (NCBI taxonomy): Bacteria > Bacillati > Actinomycetota > Actinomycetes > Kitasatosporales > Streptomycetaceae > Streptomyces > Streptomyces malachitofuscus. The sequence goes on from NZ_JBVIGA010000016.1 coordinate 208,407, forward strand.
GTACAGGTTGACGACCAGGCCGAGGTAGTCCATGTCCAGGGAGAGGTCCTCGCAGAGGTCCTCGATCTGCTGGGCGAGCATGCCGTAGGCGGTGGCGGAGGAGTCCTCGGCGAGTACGGGGATGATGACCCCGGAGACGCCGGCGGGCTCACCGCGGCGCCGGCGCCCGTAGTAGAGGGCGGCGTCCATCGCGATACCGAGGCTGGGCGGGCAGTCGACGATGATGACGTCGTAGTCGGCTTCGAGGGGGCGTAGTGCCAACTCGAGGGCTGCTTCCTTCTGGAAGCCACGCTTCTGCGTCGCCACGACGGCGATCTTCGCGTCGAGGAGGAACCCGTCGAAACAAGCGGGCAGGACGTGCAGGCGCTTCTCGTACCGCGGATCGTCTATCTCCACGACCAGGTCGCGCAGGTCACCCCTCCCTTCCCCGCACATGTGGGAGACCAGGCTGTCGTGGTTCGGTTCGATCTGGGGCACTCCGAGCTGTTCGCTGAGGTGTCCCTGCGGGTCGAAGTCGACGACGAGGACGCGCTTACCCGCCTCGGCGTAGGCCTCGCCGATCCCGGCGGAGATGGCGGTCTTGCCGACACCACCCTTTTGGTTACCGACGATCTTCCGTTCAGGGCCGGTTCCGCGGGCACCGTGCTGAGGTGAGGGATTCGCGTCGAGCCAGTCCCGGATCGACTGGGCAAGGCCCTGGGTGTAGGAGATACCTCGGTCGGTGCAGGTCTCCTTGAACCGCTCGTACAGCCCTGGCGGAAGCCACGTGGAGAACGACTTCGCACCGGCGGTGTCCACTTCGGCGCCACTGCCTGTGTTGCCGCGCCAGTCGCTGATAGCGGCCTCGACGGCATCCTGGATGTCCAGGCTGAGTTCAGCGGCGCGAACCTTAAGTGCTTGCTGGAGCGCCGAGGGCAGCTTGGACGCTACCTTTTCCCGGTCTCCATCGAGGTATGGGGAAGCCATGACGTCAGCATACTGACTCCGGACAGCGTCTCGGTATGCGGCTTGCAAGTTCTGACGCCGCTTCACCCGATGGGCTTGTTTCAACGGGAGTATCACGCCGTGATAATTGCCGTCCGAGGGTGTTGCGCCCATGGAATCCCGAATCCGGACTGTCTCAACGGAGTAGATCGAGCATCGCCGCGCCCGGCACCATCGGGATGAACCTCACTTCGCCGTTCGTCCCGGTACCGACAACAACTGACGGCCTCAACACACCTTTCAGGGATGACGTTGGCCCCTTGAGGGACGACCTCCGTGTCACAGGGAGGACGTCAGGTACTGCAACAAGAGGCTGGTCGCCGAGACTACGATCCACAGACTGGCTCCCAGCAAAAGGGGCCGGGGCCCGGCACGGCGCAGTCCACGCAGGTCGGTCGTCAGACCGATCGCGGAGAGGGCCACCGTGATGAGGAAGACGCACAGTGTGGTCAGTCCCGGGTGCGCCCAGGAGGGGATGAGGCCCAGAGTGTTGACCAGAGCGGCCAGCAGGAATCCGACAAGGAACCAGGGAACCAACTTCAGGACGTTCAGACGCGGGGCGGGGCCCGAGCGGCCGGTGCCCTCGGCCAGCGCACGGCGTCTGGTCAGGGCTGCCAGCCACAGACAGATCGGGATGATCAGAAGAGTCCGTGTGAGCTTGACGACGACCGCGTACTGCCCGGCCTCGTCGCCATAGGTCGCGGCGGCGGCGACGACGGAGGACGTGTCGTTGACCGCGGTTCCGGCGAACAGCCCGAACGCCTGCTGACTCATGTCCAGCAGATGCCCCAGGATCGGAAAGACGAGCACCGCGGCGATATTGAACAGGAAGATCGTCGACACCGCGTAGGCAACCTCGACACTCGCGGCTCCGATGACCGGTGTGACCGCCGCGATCGCGGAAGCGCCGCAGATGCTGGTGCCCACGCCGATCAGGGTGCGCAGGTCGCGTCCGATGCCCAGTCGACGGCCGAGGAAGTACGCAGCAGTCAGACAGGCCGCCAGCGAGCCCAGCATGACCGGCAGCGAACTTCCCCCCACCCGCACGACCTGGGTGAGTGACAGCTGGCACCCGAGCAGGACGACCGACAGTTGCAGTACGGACTTGCTTGCTGTGGTGACGCCTGGCCGAAGCCGCTTTCCCGGACGACGCACCGCCGCCAGGACGACACCGATGACTATGCCCGCGACGGGGCCTCCGACCAGGGGAAACCAACGGCCGACCAGTGTGGCCACCGCAGCGACGGACACGGCGAGCAACAGCCCTGGCAAACGCTCCACGAATCGCCCAGCCCACGAGCCGCCGCGTACGGCTGTCCGAGCACCGGTGCTTCGCTCCGTGACCGCCCGTATCCGGTCGGGGGTGATCCTGTCGCTGTCGTCATTCATGGCCTCACTGTGGGCAGCCCGCTGACCAGGCCGGTAGCCCGCTCATACGGGGAAGGTCATAAACAAGCGGAATGAGTTCACAGGCTGACTCACCCCCTGGGCTGTTCCTAGGCTTGTGGCATGAGTGGTCTGCCGGATGTGGAAGCGCTGCGGTTGCTGGTTCTCGTCGGGGAACTGGGCAGCCTGGGCAGGGCTGCCGCCGAGCTCGGCATTACCCAGCCCTCGGCGAGCAAGCGGGTGGCAACCCTGGAGCGCAGGCTTGGGCTGGCGCTCATCGAGCGCACCCGGCGCGGATCCACTCTGACGACGGACGGGCAGGCGGTGGCCGACCGGTCGCAGCGGGTCCTGGACGAACTCACGGCGCTCATGGGTGACGTGGAGGCCCATCGCAGCAGGCTAAACGGCACACTGCGGGTGGCGGCCAGCATGACAGTGGCGGAGTACTTGGCCCCGGCCTGGATCAGCGAGTTGTGTCATGCCCACCCTGACCTGCATGTCGGTCTGCAGGTCACCAATAGTGACCACGTACCCGAGTTGCTGCGCAGCGGGGCGGTGGAGATCGGGTTCATTGAGTCGCCGTTCGTTCCCCGCGGTCTGATCAGCAGAACGGTGGCCACCGACCGGCTGATCGTCGTGGTGGCGCCCGCCCACCCCTGGGCGAGGCGCCGCAGACCTTTGTTGGCCCGTGAACTCGCCGCCACAGCGCTGGTCGTCCGTGAACGCGGGTCGGGGACACGGGTCGCCCTGGAGCGGGCTTTGCGCCGGGCTGGAGCACAGGAGACACGTCCGCTGCTGGAGCTGGGCTCGGCAGCCGCCGTGCGCGGGGCGGTGATCGCCGGAACCGGCCCCGCGGTGATCAGTGAACTCGCGGTACGTTCCGACATCTTCGACGGCCGACTCGTCCAGGTGAGCGTCGAGGGCATTGAACTGCGCCGCGCGCTGCGCGCGGTGTGGCCGGCCGGGCGGTCCCTGGTCGGGCCTGCAGCCGACCTGTTCGCCGTCGCCGCACACCGGCCGTCTTGAGCGGGCGGTAGTAGGTGGGCACGGCCCATCCAGCAATACGGACCGTGCCCGGGCGGCACGGGCCCTCCGGGGAAAAAGGGACCTGCCGGGACTCGGACAATCGCGTCGTCGTCAGGAGGGATACGTGTCTTCGACCTCTGCCGTTGAAGGATCAGAGGAAAACACTCGGAGGAATCTGATCACAAGGGCAGGGTTATGCCGAGCTCCTGCATGGCAGTCGAGGGGGGTCCCCCTTCGGAGCGTTCAGTCTTGTAGCCCCTGACCCGTGCGGCCAGCGTGCGCGGGTCGACGGCTTCGGCCGGCGCGCCCTTGGCGTACAGACCGTCGGGCTCGGCGTCACGGTCGTGGGGCAGAAGCCAGAAAACGCGGCGCCGAAAGGTGCCGGAAGAGCGGGATGCCTTCGCTTTCGCGCTCAACCGGGCGTAACCGACCATGCGCCCGTCACGGTGGTAGGCCGGTTTGCCACCACGAGTGGGCAGCCGGTCCAGGCTTTGGCGGACGTAGTCGAGCGGTCCGATCTCCTCCAGCCAGACGAGCTCCGTTTCGTGGCTGATCTCGTCCTCAGTGATCAGGGAGCTCATGAGGTCGCTTCCCTCTCTTCCTCGGTGAGCAGTCCGATACCCGGGTAGTGCTTGCGCTGGTTGGACAGGATCATCTCCTTGGGCGAGGCCAGCCCGACCAGTTCCCGGGTGCGGGCGGCGAACGCACGTGAAGACATCGCGGGCGCACCTTCACTCTGGCACCACGCCCGATAGGCAGCATAGAGCGCCGTCTGCTCGGCGCGCAGTTCGCCGCCAAGGTGGCAGCACTCGTCGTAGAAGCGACCGGTGTGGTCCTCTGTCTCCGCGTAGGCGGTGGTGGCGATGCGAACCCGTTCCGGTCCGGTCAGGTCGCGGTCGCCGGAGAGGTAGCGGCGGGCGCCGTCGATGAGCCAGCCGAGGATGCCGGGGCCCTCTTCGGTGACGAGGATGTCGGCCAGATTGTCGATCTTACGGTCGTCGGACACGGTGCGTTCAAAGGGAATCAAGCGCATCCGGCGCCAGAACGCAAAGCCGCCGGTGCCGACTTCGGGGCGGTGATTACCCAGCAGCCACAGCTTGTGGGTCGGCTGGAAGCTGAAAAAGTCCTGTCGCATACGGCGGGCTTTGATGCGATCGCCACCGGTGAGGAGCTTGACCCTCGCCTCGTCGAACTTATCGCCATGCTTGACCTCGGAGCAGACAATGACCCGGCGACCGTGGAGTTCCGCAAGATCCGTGGGATGGCCCTCGTAGGGGCGCGCCATGAGGAAACCGGGCGGAGCGGCGTCGGCGTAGTCTCCGAGGAGCTTCATCAGGACGTCCAGCAGGACGCTCTTGCCGTTCTTGCCGTAGCCAAAGAGGAAAGGCAGGACCTGGCCCCCCACGTCCCCTGTGATGGAGTAGCCGAGCAGAAGCTGCAGGTACGCGATCATTTCACGGCCCTCGGCATCATCACCGAAGGTGTCGGTCAGGAAGCGGTTCCAGCGGGGGGTGGGACCGTGGTCGGGCCCCACCGAGGTGGAGCGGGAGTGGAAGTCCTTGTTCGGGTCAGGGGTTTTGACCAGGCTGGTGCGTAGGTCGACGATGCCGTCCGGGGTGCACAGGGCGTAGGGGTCGGCGTCCAGGAGGCTGGCATTAAGCACCATCCCGGGCGCCGATTTGGCTTGCGCGAGCATGGCGTTCATGCCGGTGGTGGACAGCGCGCGGCGGCGGTGCGTCTGCAGGGCTTGAGCGGTGTGGATGCCGCGGGGATCTTGTACGGCGATGGCTTCGGCCAGGTCGCCGGCCGCCCAGAGCACGGTGTCGTCCTCGTCGATCTGCCAGCGCGTGGTGTCCCAGCGGTACCAGCCGATACCGGGAACATGCCGGTAGTCACGCCCGTAGAGACGCACGAACAGTTTGGCGTTGCCGCGGTCCGTAAGGGTGTCGGGCAGTAGGCCCGCGGCCGTTGCCTCCCCGACCGGTGGAGCCGGTTGGGTACCGGACTGAGCGGGGAGGGGTACGGCTGCGGCGCTCTGCGCCCTGATCTGGGCCGCCACGGCATCGGCGTCGAACTCGAAGAGCGTCTCGTGCCTGGGCGAGGTCATGGACGCCCTCCCTGCGGGGGCAGGGGGTGTTTGAGGCCCGCGGCGAGGCCGCTGCGGATGATCTGCTCAGAGCGTCGCTCCTGACCGGGACGAGCGGTCGCCGCGGCCTCCTTAAGGGCGTGTTCAGCATCTTCCTGAGTCATCCGCCCGGCGGCGACCAGACCGCCCATCGTGAAGGCTGCGCGATTGAGGACGTCGGAGAAACCGGCACCTTCCGAGACCTGGCCACAGGCCTCAACCGGCGCGAGCACAGCGGCAAAAAGACGCCGGTGCGGGGCGTTACGGCCGCCCCCTGCGGCGAGCACCGCCTGCCTGGCGCGAGGAGGCACGGACCGCGGCGCAGGCACCGCGGGAGCGGACAGGTGACCGGTGCGCTCCAGTTCCTGCGCGAGCCAGGACGGCAGCACAGCCGGCTCGCGCACGTCACCCACAGGGGTGTAGGTGCCGTGGCTGGTGCTGGTTCCGGGAGCGACGATGTAACCACCGTGGGCACGGACGTCGACCTGCCAGGCGAGGGCGCGGCCAGGACCGGAGCCCGAGGAACAGTGCCAGCGGCGGTTGCCGGTGGCCCGGTACCAGATATGCAGGCCACCGGAGGGCGTGCGGACGCGCAGGGTGCTGGTGTCGTCTGCGGGGCTGGGCCGGCCCCGCAGAGCAGCCAGGACGGCCATGGTGTGGAAGCCGTTTGCCAGGCCTGTGAGATCCACATGGTCGGCGATCGGAATTCCGGGCAGGATCCTGTCACGGCTAGGAGGCTGGGTGGGATGCGCATCGATGTCGATGACGACCAGTCGCGCCGGCCCACAGGCAACACCGACACCCAGTTTCGGGCGGGTCCCCCACCACTCGGCGATGCGGCGCTGGTCGAGGGTGGCCGCATGGAAACCGTGACACCACCCTCCTGCAGGCAGACACGGGCACTCAGCAGCAGTGTGGCGCGTTGTACGACACCGAGTGCAGTTGGCGACCGGTGTCTTGCGGCCCGCTGCCAGAGGATGCACGGGCCAGCCATGACGCGCGCACCAACTCGCGGTAGCCAGTGCACTGGCTACCGGAGCTACTGGCGCCGAGGGCGGCTGCTGAGGGTTGTTGGAGGAAAAGCGCAGCTCAACAGGCATGCGCACCCCCATCAGCGACCGAAGCGACTCAATGACAGACACAGCCTATCCAACGTGTCATACGAGGTCGTGGAACGTGACCGAAGGAAGAACCCCCATCCAGTGCCAGCACTCCGTTTTGCGGCACGGTACAGCGACCGAAAGAAGAAGCACAGCGACCGGAGCGTCTTGGGTCGCTGTCTTGAGTCCTGGGAGAAACCGCAGGTCAGAGCCTTGCAACAGGCTAAACAGCGACTGAAGCGACTGAAGCATCCTATATATGACGCACACGCGCACGCATGAGGAAGTTATATATCCGAACCTTCAGTCGCTTCAGTCGCTGCAAGCTTCGGACAATGCCTCTGACCTGGGCTTTTCCATGAGACTCCACCAGCGACTGAACAGTTGCTGGGTCGCTTCTCTTCAGTCGCTGCCCCTGAACGCTTCAGCGACCGAGCGACCGAGCGACCGAGCGACCGAGCGACTGAAGCGACTGAGCCCTCCGGCTCTAAGTCGGCTGAACAGGCTGCTCCGGCAGTCCAGCTGCGCGGAGCAGGGCTGTCTACTCATCTCCTAGGCGGTACACCAGGTGCGTGGGAGTTCTGGGCAACAGCCTGCTGAGGGCTTCGCCAGTAGGAAGTCAGCTCGTCTGCGTGTCGCGAAACTGACTGTCAGCCAGACCCTGCATGAGTGAGCACTAGTGGGGGAAGGGCCCGCCCGTTCTTCCCTTGCGGTGCTACGGGCGGCCTGGCCCGCTTCAGAAGAAGCCTGTGCTGAGGATGAGCCATCTGTGCCTGGCTGGTGACGGTGAACTATCCCGTTGTTTCGGTGTACGAGGCCGCGCATGCGCAAGACGAACTTTGGCCGGGCAAGTCGGCCGAGCATGGTGGGGTCGGTAGCTCGTGCTGTTTTGCCCTCTTATCATCACATTGCTGTCTATGGACCCATGCCTGAGCTGCCCATCTTCTTCGCGGTCATGCAAGAAGGCCGCTGGGACGCCGACACCGCCCGGCTGCTGCCCCGACTGCTCAAGGGTCGCCCCCGCGGGCCGGTGTTTGTCACTCACCGTCGCCAGGGCCGGGCAAGGTCGTCAGCCCCGCGACGTATGCCCGGACACCGAGCTGGCCAGGCTGTCGCAGGGGCAGGCCCGCGCGGGCGCAGACGGTCATATGTGAAGCCGGCCAAGGTGAGCAGCCCGAAGGCAACGTCGCCGTAGCTCGCGGCATCTGTGAAGATCATCTCCAGGCGCTTGCCCCCGTCGCGGTCGCAACTATGCCAACCCCGGCATGGTGAAGGGAACGCCCATCAATGTCCACGCGGGCGGACTGATGCGACTGACCGCTCCCTCGTTCGGGCCGTTCCCCGGTCTGGCTTGCCACCGTCTCCCCCGCCCTGACCCCACGCCGTCCCGATGCGCGCAGAACACGTCCCTGATACGCACCGTCTACGAGAGGACCGCTTCCCTCATCGGCATCCAGGGCTTCGCGGCCATCCAGGAGACCTGATGGGAATTGAGGAGCTGCTTTGCCGTCAGCCGGGCAAGTCGCCCCATGCTGATTGATGATGTGGGTGAAGCTGTCCGGCACACGATGGTGCTGCCGCGTGGGCCGCGCCGGCCTTGGCGCTTGGGTCAAGAACGGCGCTCCCAGGACCGCACCTCATTGCCGTCAGGTACATGAGGTGCGGTCCTGGGAACGGTCATGTTGCCCGGCGTAGGGGAACAACCACGTTCTCCCCCATCCGTCTCGGATCCAGCCGGTAGTACTTGATATGACCGATCTTCCCGGTCTCCTCGAGCCAGCCGGCCTCGATCACCTGCTTGCGTGTACGGGAGAAGACAGGCGGAGCCATACCCACCAGCTTGGCCAGCGTCGCCGCCGTCTCCAGCACGGCACCGCTCCGGTCGGTCGGATGCAGCGCGTACAGCATGACAACGAGACGCTGGTTGGCGGTCATGCCGGCTGTCTTCTCGAGCAGCTCAAGGTTCTGATGCTTCTCCTGGCTGATCACTGAGCCTCCCACCGCGCAGGTGCGTTCTCATCGAAACCGGGAATGTCTGGCGGGTTGCACGTCTTCACCGCTTCACGCTGCTCAAGACCCGTGCCGTGGAAGGCGATGTAGGGACTGATCCGGTAGAAGCTGTAGTTACCGATCTTTCCTCGGATGATCAGAATGCGGTGTTTCGCAAGTTTCCTGTTGATTTTACCGACGGCATCGGCTGACATGCCCACACGTTTGGCGATGTCCGCTCCTGTAGCCCGCAGCGGCTCCAAGCCCTCGGGGGATACGCCGATCCACCACAAAACGAGGAACTTCTGACTGGGGGTAAATGCCTTGGACTCGGTGATGGCCTCGACTCGCGCCTTGTCGACCTGTGTATGTCTCCCGGAGAAGGCGTACGGCGCGTAAGGGACCGGCTCGCCTGTGTCAGCGTCAACCAGTCTGCGTAGTGCTCCCAAAGGGGGCCTCCGTGCCTGCAGTTACGGGTGGTTGTGACGACGGCTGTGAGGCCGACCAGATGAACCTAACGTACATGAGCAACAAGTCAATCAGCCACGCCTAGCAGCCGGGCCAATCACCTCTCAGCCCATGTGGTTCTCGGGAAACGAGCTGGAACGCCTACTTGCCTCGGCTGGACACCAGGGCCCTGGAGTTGGCCGATGAAGCGCAGTCCGCACGAAGCAGCGGTGGGTGGTGGGCCGGGGCACGTCCGCATGTGCGGCACATTTCCGAGTAAGAGAGCGAGGGGCCTGAGTGTTGGCGCAATCGACGCCGTGCGAAGTACCGGCCGTGACGACTTCACCGACATCTAAGCCCTAAGAGACCGCCGCCGAGATCATGCTGGGTCTCGAACTGGAACTGCTCCTCGTTCTGAGACATCAGATATGCATCGCATCCTCCTCTCAACGAGAGCCCGGAAGGTGCGCGGGGGGCGATCGGTGACGCGCTGGACGGTGTCGGTGATGCGGTCCTCGGCTCCCTCGGCGATGGCGCGGTCCATGTCGGTCAGCATTGCGGCGAAGTCCGGCGGTACCTGGGTCGTGAGGCGGTCGCGCATCTGCTCGTAGGACAGACGGCGGTGGGTCACGGTCCGACCGGTGACCTCGGTGATGACCGTGGCGACGTCGTCGTAGCTGAGTGCCTCGGGTCCGGTGAGGACGAGATCGGTGTTGGGGGCTTGTTCGTCGGTCAAAGCGCGGACGGCGACGGCCGCGATGTCCTCGACGTCGACGAAGCCGACCCGGCCGCTGCCGGTGGCGGTCCAGATGGTGTTGTCGTCGCGGATGCTGCGGGCGTGTGCGTGCGTGTCGGTGAAGTTCTGCATGAACCACGAGGGCCGCAGTACCGCCCAGTCTTCGAACAGATCGGCCAGGGCCTGGTGCACCGTTCCCACCGTCGGGCCGCCCTTGGGGATGGCCGAGGAGCTCAGCAGCACCGCCCGGTGTACGCCGCCGGAGCGGGCCTGGTGGAGGAACGGAAGCATGATCGGCGCGGGGTCGGGGTCGCCCAGGGGCGGTATGAGGTAGACGCGGTCGACGCCGTCGAGGGCGGCTGCGTGGGTGGCGGGGTCGTACCAGTCGAAGGGGACCGGCTCGGCGCCGGCGACCGGGGTGGCCCGGCGGCTGGCGGCTTTGACGCGGTGGCCCGCGGCCGTCAGCCGCGCGGAGGTGCGGCTTCCGGTAGTGCCCGTGGCGCCGACGACCAAGGTGGCGGCGGCGGTGGTCATCGGCTGCTCCCGGTGAAGTCGGTGCCGGATTCCTGGACGGCGAGGGGGTTCCAGTAGTCGCGGTAGAAGGTGATGTGCCCGTCCTGGACGGTCACGACGGCGATATAGGTCATGTCGAAGGGCGCGGCGGTCTCCACCAGACGTCCGACGCCGCGCATCTCGACGACGATGGTCTGCGGGTCGGTGGTCTGATGGATCCGCAGGTCAGGAAAGTCGTGCAGATCGATGTGGTCGGGATAGTGGCGCATGTAGGCGGCGATGGCCTTCTTGCCCTCCAGACGCTGGGGCCAGCTCTGGGGGGCGAAAGGAAACTCCATAAGGCCCTCCTCGGCCCACAGAGCGACCCACGCGGAGATGTTCTTGTCGAGCAGCAGTCGCAGGCTGTGGCGGAACAGATCCGCCGGAGAACTCGGTGCGGACATGGGTATCCTTCCGTTCTAAAATCCGGACCCAGGGTCCGTTTTAAAGATACGGACCCTGGGTCCGCTTTGCAACTGGAGGAGCAGCATGCCCGAGCGCAGGTCCCGTAAAGACGCCGCTCGTAACCGGGAGGCCGTACTCGCAGCCGCCGACGCCCTTTTCGCCCGCTGTGAGAGTCCCGCTGACATCACCATGGCCGACGTCGCCGCAGCGGCCGGCGTCGGCAAGGGCACGCTCTTCCGGGCCTACGGGGATCGCGCCGGGCTGCTCCGTGCGCTGTACGAGGCACGGCTCGAACCGATCAGGCAGGCCGTACAGGCCGGCCCGCCTCCTCTGGGGCCCGCGACCCCACCGCAAGACCGCGTACCAGCACTGCTCGACGCCGTCCTGTGTTTCAAACTCGACAACCGGCACCTCGCGCTGGCCCTGGAGGGAAGCGAGAGCAGCAGCCCGTACCATGCGGAGTATTACGAGCGGTGGCACGGCCTGCTCCAAGCGGTACTGGAGCAGATCCCCGGCATGACCGACAGCGACTTCCACGCCCACGCCCTGCTCGCCGCCACGCGAGCCGACCTCGTCGAGTACCTGGCCGGAGAAGAGCGCGTACCGCGGGAAAGACTGCGGGCGCAGTTGACCAACTTCGTCACCAGAGTCCTGGCTTCCGGCCCGCTGAGGGATTGACCGTCGAGGAGCGGTCGAGCCACAGTGCCAGCACGGCTGCCGGTCTCGTCATCACCGAGGACATGCTCCACCTTGTATTGCGACGCCACACGGCGGTGAGTCCGTCGAGCAGTTCCAGCCTGACCTGACTATCCCCAGGCCAGCGCACGGGACAAAACCCCTCCGTTGTCGGATCTACCGGGCGCTGGCCGAGTACGCCAAGCGCGAGGCACGCCTGGGGGCATCTTGGTGCTGTCTCGGCAGCTACCGCTGTTTCCGCTGCAGTCTCCCCGGAGGCCCGTCGTGCCGCACGAGACGCCGAAACTCAGAAATGAACGTGACATCAATTTACTGCTGTCTCACGATCCCGGCAGTCAGTTCCCAGGACAGGGGTGGCGGTTGCCAAAACCTGCATGGCGGACTACCGAGTCGCCCTGCCAGTTCACCGGAGCCGCATACCACGACAGCAGGAACCGGATACTCAGATCGCCTGGTCCCTCTGCGCGACTCCCCGATCTGGCTGCCAGTCCCACCAAGCTGCCTCCCACCTCTATTTAGGCTGGTCAAAAGCACTTTCCTTCGGGACGCTCTCTTACGTGGAGGCGGACCGACGCAGTCGACCCCTCACCCCATCGCTCCCCTCCCCACCAACCACTCCTTCCTTGTCTGTCCCCCACCGGGATGACAAGCAGGCACGCAAACCCCGTAGTTCGATCGCTTCACTCTGACCGCCACCCCCTTGCAGCCTCAGCCACCGAAAGTCAGCCCAAGTGGTGGGTAAGTCAGACGACTAGGCGCGCGTGTGTCTCCAGCAACCACCTCCGTCCTCAACCACGTTCTTCTGTTCAGGACACGCCAACGGTTCAGTCGCCGACGGTACTGCGCCCTCCCGGCGGGGCACCGCAAGCCCGCTAGGGCTGAGGAGCTACCGCCCACCCGCGTCCGCCAGCAGGAGAGCCGGAACGGCTTGTCCTGCCGTGGTGATTACGTCGTAATCATGGGACGTTCGCCCTTTCCAGTGCGCGACTTCGTTGCCGGGAACGGAGACTGGCAGACCGACTTTCAGCTCCCGTTCTGCGCACCACTCCGACCTGAACAAAGGCGTCCGGGTCAGCACCAGTCTGTCGCTCAGACCCATGGATGCCAGAGCGTGTCGAAGAAGCGATGCCATCAATGGGGCCGCTGGGAATGTCAGGGCAGCCGACTCAGTGTGTCGTCACTGCGCGCCGACGTCACCATTTCTGGTGCCAGCCCTGCGACGGCTGCTGCAACAGCGATGGCCTGATCCTGATGGAAGAGGGCGAGTACTGGCTCGACTAATCGGCAGAGGTACTCCCCCACTGCACTGCGGCCACTCAGGAACTCGCACGCTCAACCCGTGACAACTACGGACGAGGCTTGCCTTGCACGGTCCGCCGCAGCTGAACCGCTGGCCCTGCAGACGCGCGTCGATACCTGCTGATCCTCTGAACCGCACTCCCCTAGGGTGATTACGACGTAATCACTTGCCCCGCGCTCCGCGGACACGACACGGTCCGCCACCACATCAACTAACCCTAACTAACGTGTCAGCGGTTCACGGGATCTTGAACGTTAGTATGGTGACTCTCATGAGCTTTCCAGCACCCAACGACCGCGAGAAGGTCGTCAGCAAACTCCCGGGGTGGCTTCGGCAGAATCTGAAGATCAGAGCCGCCCAGCACGGCATCGAGATTCAGGCCGCGGTGGAGCAAGGCATCCGAAGCTGGTGCAACCTGGCTTCTGCCACAGCCACAGTCGACACCTCCGGCGCCGACTCCTTTTCCACCTTCCTCCCTCCAGGGCAGTGGGAGACGTTCCGGCAGACCGCCACCGACCGACGTGTCTCCCTAATCCAAGGGCTCGCCCAGTCGGTACAGGTCTGGCTCGACGCCAACCCCGCCCCCGACGTCGCACGGCCCGACGTGACCCGCCGCATCGTCGTCTGCAATCAGAAGGGTGGCGTCGGCAAGACGGCCATCACCGCAGGCCTGGGCGAAGCACTGGCGGAAGACCCCAACTCGCTGCACCCCGTCCGAGTGGCCAAGGCCCTTACCAAGGCGCTCCGGGCGAGCGACACCCACAGCGACGGGACAGTGCAGGAAACCGACCTGCTCGATATCGAGAACCTGCCGGGCCCCGGCCAGCGGGTCCTGCTCGTCGACTTCGACCCGCAGTGCCACCTCACCAATCAACTCGGGGCCACTCCCCTACCAATGAACGGTGACAGCCTCACCAACCACATGGCAGGAGAACTCAAGGGCGACCTTCACGACCTCATCGTCCCGGTCGCCGAGGACACCTTCGCCGGGAGACTCCACCTCCTTCCGGCATGCCACGACGCTTTCCTCCTCGACGTTCGCCTCTCTGCCGTCAGGGCCCGGGAAGCCGCCCTTGAGCGGGCACTGGCACCGCTCGAGGGTGATTACGACGTAATCATCGTGGACTGCCCGCCAAGCCTCGGCCTCAGCATGGACGCCGCCGCCTACTACGGCCGCCGGCGCCCTGGTGAAAGGCCGGGACAGTCGGGCGCCCTGATCGTCGTACAGGCCGAGGACAGCTCCGCAGACGCCTACGACCTGCTCACCACGCAGATCGACGACTTGCGCGGTGACCTCCAGGTCGACATCGACTACCTCGGCATCGTCGTCAACCTCTACGACTCTCGCCGCGGTTACATCGCGACCTCCTCCCTTCAAGGATGGGTCGACATAAAGGATCCTCGCGTCGTCGGCCTTATCGGGGACCTCAAGGAGCAGAAAGAAGCGGTGCGAGTGAAACAGCCCCTGCTGTCGTACGCCCCCAAGTCACAACAGGCGATCGGGATGCGCGCCCTTGCCAGGGAGGTGCTGTGAGTAAGGCCGATCAACTCGGCGCCGGCCGTTTCGGCGGGGGAGTGCGCCCTGTCAGCGCGCGACGCCAAGCTGTCGCAGCAGCCACCGGTGTTCCCACCGAAGGCGTCGCACCACCCACCGAACTTGCGCCCCACCGTGTCAGCCTCAATCCGGACAACCCGCGCTCGTCTCTCGGAGACCTCACCGACCTCGCCGGCAGTTTGGCGACTCACGGCCAGAAGCAGGCCATTACGGTGATGAACCGGGACGCCTACATCAAGGCGAACCCCGACCGCGAAGCCGATGTCGAGCCGGACACCGCCTACGTTGTGATCGACGGCAGCAGCCGACTCGCCGCCGCCCGCGAAGCCGGCCTGTCAACGGTCAAAGTGATGGTCAGTGACGAGCAGGGAGCTACGTCCGAAGAGCTTCTCGAATCCGCTCTCGTCGCCAACATCCACCGCAAGGACCTTGAAGAGCTCGACGAGGCCCGAGCCCTCCAGCGCCTCCTGTCCATCCATGGCAGCCAGCGGGCTCTGGCCAAGCGGCTGCACCGCTCCCAGGGGTGGGTGTCGCAGCGGCTCGCTCTGCTGAACCTCACCCCCGAACTCCAGGCGCGTATGCACGACGAACCCATCGAACTGCTGCGTGCCGTCGGAAACCGGCCGCACGAGGAGCAGCTCGCTGCCCTGGAGGAGCTCAAGGCGGAACGGGTTCGTAAGGAAGCGGAGAAGCAGGCTGCAAAGGCGACGCCCTCACCACAACCAGCCACCACGGAACCCACACGACCTGAGACCCCTGATTACGACGTAATCACTCCGCCCGGCCGTCGCCCTGCGCCGCCGTCCGAGCCCGCCGCTCCCTCAGGGAGGGACTCGCACACGCCCTCACGACAAGAGGCGGTGCCCGAGCCGCGCACGAACGACCGGTCTGGCGTCCCGCGTGGCACTCCGGCTGACCGAGCCACCACTCCACCACACCTTCCGTACCGTGACCCGGTCTTGCTGGCCCGCCATCTCATTGGAATGTTGAGCGACATCGAGCTCGACGAGATGCTGCGGATTCTCAGTGACCACCAGCGCACCAGGGACACGTCCGTCAACAGCCCAGTCGAGCGGTGACTGGGCACATCGACCCACTGAAGGGAGCCCTCGGCCACGCAGGGGGAGGGCTTCGCCCCCGTCATCTTCTTCGCGGTCCTGCAAGAGGGCCGCTGGCCTCCGGGCCCGGCATGACTGTTGCCCCCTGTCGATGGGATGACAATGCCGTTGCTTTTGAGGCTTTCGGCCGGTTGAGCGGGTGTGCTGATATCCCGTCTGGAGCGGCTGGGGCTGGGAGTCCTGACCCGGTCGTGT
>NZ_JBVIGA010000017.1:0-22215 GCF_055571035.1 Streptomyces malachitofuscus
GGCGTCTTGCTGCCCATCCGCGCGAAGATCAGCGCCAGCCCGGTGTTGAACACGAACTGCAGCGCCAGCGCGGGCACGATCAGCAGCCACGACAGGTCGGGGAAACTGCCGAACGCCAGCATGATGACGACCAGCACGATCATCGACGCCAGCAGCTGCTGCAGCTGCTGCAGCGCGAACGAGATCGGCAGCGAGGCCCGCGGGAAGTGCAGCGCCCGCACCAGCCCCAGGTTGCCCGAGATCGCCCGCACACCCGCCAGCACCGAGCTCTGGGTGAACGTGAACACGAACACGCCCGTGACCAGGAACGGCACGTAGACGTCGTGCGGTATGCCTTCCCGGGCGCCGAGCAGCAGGCCGAAGATGAAGAAGTACACGGCCGCGTTGAGCAGCGGGGTCGCCACCTGCCACAGCTGGCCGAGCTTGGCCTGGCTGTACTGGGCGGTGAGCTTCGCCTGGGAGAAGGCGAGGATGAAGTGCCGCCGGCCCCAGAGCTGACGGACGTACTCGATGAGGGACGGCCGGGCGCCGCTGACCGTGAGGCCGTGCCGGGCGGCGAGGGCCGCGAGGTCGTCCTCGGCCGGTGTCGGGCCGGCCGGTGCGGGGGGCGGTGTGTGGAGGACCTGACTCACATCCGCTGCTTTCGCTAGAGGGACCAGAGGGAGGGGGAGGGCAACGGGTTCGACGTCGGGACGGAACCGTATCGTCGTGACGGAGCGTAGGTCGAATACACGTCGGAACGCAACCGTTTCGTCGCTACGCCGTCGGCCTATGCTGGTCCGCATGACGACGAACGCAGACGAGCCCCAGCCGCGTCCGCGCCGCCGCGCCCCGGCCGGGGCCGCCGTACTGCGCCAGGACGTGACGGAGGCGATCCGGGCGGCCGTCTTCGAGGAACTCGCCGCGGTCGGCTACGCGCGGATGTCGATCGAGGGGATCGCGCGCCGCGCGGGCGTCGGCAAGACCGCGGTGTACCGCCGCTGGCGCTCCAAGCTCCATCTGGTCCTCGACCTGGTGTCCGCGATCGCCGTCCAGGGCCTGTCCGCCCCGGACACCGGCTCCCTGGAGGCCGACCTGCGTCTCCTCTACGAGGTGACCTCCCGCGCCCTGCGCCACCCCGTCGCCTCACAGATCCTGCCCGACCTCCAGGCCGAGGCGGCCCGCAACCCCGACATCGCCGAGGCCCTGCAGAAGGCCCTGCGCGAAGGTCAGGACGGGGTCGCCAAGGGTATCGTCGCCGCGGCGGAGGCCCGCGGCGAACTCCGCGCGGGCATCGACCACGCCCTGGCCCTGGACCTCATCTCGGGCCCGCTGTACTGGCGCTCGGTGGTCATCCGCAGCCCGAAGCTCCCGAAGGGCTACCTCGCGGCGCTGACCGGGGCGACGACCGCGGCCCTGAAGGCTCTCTGAGGCAGGCGGGCGCGGTCGGCCCGTCGTGGGCGCGTCCTCCTCGGTGGGGTCGCCGCGGCCGACGGTGACCGCCCAGGTGACGGTCGAGGGCGCCGTCACGTTCACCGTGCCCGGCTCGCGGGCGTCCTCCACGGCGAGTTCGTTGTGCGTGAGGGTGGGCTCGTGCGTGCGGCACTCGAAGCGGAAGCCCGCGTCCATCGCGGGCAGCGCGACGTCGATGGTGCCCTTGCCCTGGCAGTTCACGGCGACGACGAGGGTCTTGCCCGCGGGGCCGGCCCGGTAGGAGAAGCCGCCGTCGCCCCGAGCGGGCCCCGCCGACCGGCCAGGACCTCACCGTCCCGGGAGTCGAGCTCCGGGGCCCTGACCGCGACGGTCGGCCGATCGGGGGTCGGCCGCCCGGCCGCGACGGGACGCCTCGCACTGCCCTCGGAGCCGTCGCCCGCGGTGCAGCCCGCCGCCGCCGAGAGTGCGAGAGCCCGGACCGCTGTTCCTCGCCGCACGCCCATCCGGTCTCCCCCAGCCCGCGGTGATCACTGCTCCGGACGCCATGGGTAAGGGCGCGAACACGGCCACCGACCGTGTGATCTTCTGAGGATCATGTGAGCAAGGGCCGCGCCGCCCTCCCGGTCAGGCGCCGCAGCCGGTTCCGCAGGACCGGGGCGATGCCGCGTACGCCGGTGGCCACGCGCAGGGCCAGGGAGCCCGAGTGGGTGGCGTAGGGGTGGACGAGGATCAGGCCGTATCGGGGGCTCGGCAGGGCGTGGCGGCGGAGCAGCCCCGGTCCGGCCAGGGCGTGGGCCGTGGCGCGGCGGGTCGAGCCGTCCCGGAAGCGCAGGCGCAGCCGCAGGTCCCAGGCTCCCGTGCCGAGCGCGGCCAGCCGCTCCGGGCGTACCGGCGTCTCCGCGGACCAGGTGCCCCCGGCGGACGCCCGCAGCGGCACCGTACGGCGCACGGCCGGGCCGTCGCCGTCCCGGTGCCGCCACTCCACCTCCACCTCCGCCGGGCCCGCCTGTGCCGCCCGGCCGTACAGGTCGTGCAGGCGCAGCCGCAGGCGGCGCGCGCGGGGGCGCAGTTCCGCGTCCACGGAGAACGGGAGCCGGTCGGTGGGGCGGGTCAGCAGGCCCTCCAGGGTGAGGCCGGGCAGGTCGTCCGACCAGCACGGGGTGCCGTCCGGGGTGCGGGCGTACGGCGGGTTCAGCCGGGCCGGCCGGGCCGCCAGCTCCCGCAGCCGGGGCAGGTCGCGCGGCTCGGGGGAGGCCAGGACGACCCGTGCGATCAGCGGGCCGGGGGCCACCGGGTCGCGTGACCGGTCGGCGGCGTCGTAGTCCGCGAGGAAGGCCCGGGTGTGCGCCCACCACTCCCGCCGGTGATCCCCGTCCCGCAGCGGCAGCTCGCGCACGTACATGCGCAGGTCGTGGTCGAGGAACTTGGCCCGTGTCCGGTGCGCCAGCCGCTTCTCCCCGGCGTCCAGCAGGATCGCGTGCGCGGTGCCGCACGCGCGCGTGCGGGCGCGCCAGTTGTCGACGCCCGCGCGGTCCAGCGAGATCGACAGCCGCCGCGCGGAGCGCCGGACGTGCCAGACGTACACCCGGTCCGGGACCAGGGCGACGCGCGGGGCGGCCGCCCACACCCGCGCGGTGAAGACGATGTCCTCGTAGGGGAAGCGGCCGTCGGGGAAGCGGATGCCGTGCTCGCGCAGGAAGGCCGTGGCGTAGAGCTTGTTGACGCACAGGGTGTCGTGAACCAGGCGCGGACGGTCCGCCGGGTGGGCGAGGACGGCGCGCGAGGCGTACAGGCCCGGCTCCCACGGCACCTCGCGGCCCGAGGGCAGCTCACGGCGTACGCACAGACCGCCCGTGACCTGCGCGTCCGCTCCGGCCGCGGCCGTGAGTAGTGCGTCCACCGCGCCGGGCGGCAGGACGTCGTCGCTGTCCAGGAACATCACGTACGGCGCGGTCACCGCGTCGAGCCCGGTGTTGCGCGGGGTGCCGCAGCCGCCGCTGTTGGCGGGGAGCCGGATCACCCGTACCCGGGGTTCCTCGGCGGCCAGCCGGTCCAGCAGGCCGGCGCTGCCGTCCGTCGAGCAGTCGTCGACGGCGACGACCTCGCGTACGGCGGGGCCCTGCGCGAGCGCCGAGCGCACGGCGTCGGTCACATGGGCGGCGTCGTCGTGGCCGATGACGACGACGGCGACGCCGGCGGCGGGCCGGGGGTGAAGGGGGTGCATGGCATCCTCGGGCACGTGGTGGGGTGTTCATACCCTTTGCCCGGCTCAGGGTGTTCCGTACCCGCCGTGCATCCGCTTCGCCGCCGTCACGCGCCCTCGGCCGCCGCCTTGTCCAGTGCCGTGGTCAGTGCGTGGAGGCGGGAGCTCAGTGCGCGGACCTCGTCGATCTCGAAGCCGGTCGCGGCGAGGATCCGGCGGGGCACCTCCACGGCCCGCTGCCGCATCGCCTCGCCCTCCTCGGTGGGCCGGACCTCCACCGACCGCTCGTCGCGGGCGCTGCGCTCCCGGCGCACCAGGCCGGCCGTCTCCAGGCGCTTGAGCAGCGGGGACAGGGTGCCGGAGTCCAGCCGGAGATGCTCGCCGAGCTTCTTCACCGGCAGGGTGCCGTGCTCCCACAGCACCAGCATCACCAGGTACTGGGGGTAGGTGAGCCCGAGGTCCTTGAGGACCACCCGGTAGACGCCGTTGAAGGCGCGGGAGGCGGCGTGCAGGCTGAAGCAGATCTGCTGGTCGACGCGGAGCCACTCGTCCGAGGCGTCCGGCAGCGGGGGCGTCGCGGGTGGTGGGCTCGGAGTGGTGGTCATGCCTCCAGGGTAGCTCTTGCGAGCCATTTGGTTGTGCGCAATTAAGTTGTGTGCTCTACTTGTGGTCGTGAGGCGGCCGGAACCCCGAAGGGTCCGGCCCGCAAATCGACGAGGGAAGGTCTCCCATGGACGCGCTCTACACCGCTGTCGCCACCGCCACCCACGGCCGCGAGGGCCGCGCCGTCACCTCCGACGGCAAGCTGGACCTCGGTCTGAGCGCCCCCGTGGAGCTGGGCGGCAACGGCCAGGGCACCAACCCCGAGCAGCTCTTCGCCGCCGGGTACGCGGCCTGCTTCGGCAGCGCCCTCGGTGTGGTCGGCCGCGCGGCCAAGGTCGACGTCAGCGAGGCCGCGGTGACCGCCGAGGTCGTCCTCGGCAAGCAGGGCGAGGGCTTCGCGCTCGCGGTGACGCTGCGGGTGGAGCTGCCCGACGGCCTGGACGAGGCGACCGGCCGCAAGCTGGTGGAGCAGGCCCACCAGGTCTGCCCCTACTCGAACGCCACCCGCGGCAACATCCCGGTCGACCTCGTCATCGAGTAACCCCGCCGCTCACCCCGACGCGCGCCAGCACCTCCCCCGTCCGCCGGCTCCACGCCACCACCACCGCCTCCTCGGGCACCCGCTGCCAGCGCGTCAGCAGCAGCCAGCGCGCGTGGTACCGGCGGACGATCGTGGCCCGCTCCGCGCGGGTCGAACGGGAATCCAGGTACGCGTGCACATCGGCCACCCGCCGCAGCCGCTCCCGTTCGTCCAGCGCGGCGTCCGGCCAGGCCGGCGCGGCGAGGTTCGGCCCGTACCCCGCGATGGCGTGGACCGCGTGGTAGCCGTCGGTGATCACCACCTCGCCCGGGCCGATGTGCCGTGCGGCCCAGTCGTACGCCGGCCAGTCCGGCGGCTGTTCGAAGCCGACCGGATCGGCCGCCGGCGGCACCACCGCCCCGGCGTGCACGGTCAGGAAGCCGGCGCAGGCCCCCGCCGCCGTCGCCCCGCCCAGCACCCTGCGCCACACCGGCCACGGCCGGGGCGCCGCCAGCTCCACCGCGAGCGCGAACTGCAGCGGCACCAGCGTGAGCCCGAGCACCCTGCCGTAGGTGTAGTGGCCGCTGACCCAGCCGTACGCCACCATCAGGCAGTCCAGGACGAACATCAGCACCAGCGGGTCGCGCCACGAGGTGCGCCGAGCCCGCAGCCACAGCACCGGCAGCCCGAGCAGCGCCAGCCCGAACTGACCGGCCAGATCCCGGTACAGCCGCCGGTGCATCGCGTCCACGCTGGAGTCCCCCGCCAGGGCGAACACGTCGAAGTACGGCCAGCACGCGGCCACCAGCAGGGCCACCCCGCCCGTCAGCGCCCACCGTCCGGTGAGCGCCGCCGACCATCCGCGCTGCCACCCGGCGACCAGCGCCACCGCGCCCAGCGCGGCCGCGACCGCCGTGATCGGGTGCACGAGGAGGAGCAGCCCGTACAGCGCGCCCAGCGCCGCGTACCCGGACGGCGGACGCAGCCCGCCCGGCCCCACGTACCGCACGGTCCCCGCGTTCCTGGCCCGAGTGCCCGTCAGGGCCCAGGCCCAGAAAGCCAGTCCGATCGCGAACGTCGACGGGTAGGCGAGGTTGCCCGTCATCGACATCAGGTTCAGATAGCCGCTCCACCAGGCCCGCTCCGTCCCCCACAGCAGCGTCATCGCGGCGAGCGCCAGCACCGGCGCCCAGGGGCGCGGGGTGAGGGCCCGCACGAAGCGGCCGATCCCGGTGAGCAGCACCAGCAGGTTCAGCGGTCCGGTGAGCTTGAGCACCTCCCAGCCGCCCAGCCCGGTCAGCCGGGCGAACACGGCCTGCGCCCAGGCGAACGGCGAGTAGTAGGGGCTGCCCGCGCCGGGCAGGTCCGCCATCGGATGCCGGGGGTGCAGCAGATCGTCCTTGAGCCGCTCGACGACCGCCGCGTGCTGTCCGGCGTCGCAGCACAGCGGCACCCTCCAGTACGCCAGCGACATCACGAGCCAGAACAGGAAGCCGAACAGCTGGTACGGAGTGGGACGCCAGGCCCCGCCGCCGCGCAGCGCCGTGGCACCGCCCACGGTCCGCCGTACGAGTACTCCGGCGCTCATCGGGCGACGAGGAATGAGGGCATTTCGGGCATTTGCCCTATCTTCCCGGCATGGTCGGCGGCATGACCTCGTGTCACCTCATCGAGTGACCCTCGGCGTTCAGCGGGCGAGTTCCACCGGAGCCGCCTGCGTCGGCACCACCGCCCGCCGTACCACCGGCTCCAGGAGCAGCGGCACCCCCAGCACCGGCAACAGCCAGGCCAGCGTGATCAGCCGGTCGCCCCAGATGTTGATGTCCGGATGCCCGGCCTGGTTGAGGATCCCCGTAGCGGCCGCCGCGACCAGGAACGCGCCGAACGCCGGCCGCCGCCGCGCGCCCGCCGCACCGGCCGCCAGGGCCGCCACGAACAGCGGCTCCCACAGTTGCCGCCGCAGCCACTCCATCCAGAAGTTCCCCTGGAGCTGGAAGAACTCCGCCCACGGACGCTCCCGGTCGGGGCGGGCGAAATGATCGGTGAGCAGATCCTGCACGCTCTCCGACACCGACGGGTACTGCAGCAGCCGGGCCAGCAGCACCGTGCCCAGCACCCCCGCACACCCCGCCGCGGCGAGCGCCACCACTCCCCGCCCCGGAGCCCGCCCCCGCCACCGGCGCCGTACCTCGACCGCTGCCCCCGCGCCCGCCAGGCACAACCCAAGGAACAGCGCCTGCGAGTGCTTCACGGTGAACAGGGCGAACAGCGCGGCGCACACCAGCGCCACGCCCGCCCGTGTCCTACGCCCTTCCAGTACCAGCGCACAACCCCACAGGGCGGCCAGGGTGAGGGCCAGCAGCAGCCCCTCCGTCATCGGGCGCATCGCGGTCGTCCCGCACGGCAGCACACAGAACAGCGCCATCCCGGTGAGCGCGAGCGGCACCGGCACCGACAGGGTGCGCAGCACCAGGAACGCCAGCACCCCACCCCCGCAAGCGATCACCACACCGGCCGCCCACAGGCCCCACGTCGCCCCCAGCAGGCCGACGAACGGCACCAGGAACACCGGATAGCCGGGACGCACCTCGAAGATCCGCATGAAGCGCTCCGGCATGAACGGCACCGTGTGCCCGCCGGCCTCGCCGGCCGCAAGCCGCGCCTCCACCGCCCGCCACTCCTGCTCCCGGCACTCCTCCAGCACCCGGGGCGCCGGGTCCGGGGCGTGGAAGCGCACCACGTCCACGTTCTGGCCGCGGTGCGCGATCGCCGCCCGGCCGGCGCAGTAGTGGTCGATGGTGACCGCCGCCGCCTCCCGCTGGTCCGCGCCGCTCAGGCTCAGGGCGTACGACAGGTAGTTCTTGCTGTCGGGGGTGTCCCGGCCGGTGACGTTCGCGAGCTGCAGCACCGCGAAGACGGCGGCCAGCAGCAGGACCCAGGTGCGCGGCCTCACGACGGGGTCAGCAGGTCACGGCTTTCGGCCTGGGCGGGCACCCGGCCGCCGCCCGCGGAGTGTTCCGGCATCGGCTCGCCCAGCATCAGCGCCCGCACCACCCGCTCGGCGGCCCGGCCGTCGTCGAACTCGCCGTACCGGTCCCGGAAGGCGGACCGCAGCCGTGCCGCCTCCTCGTCCCGCCACGTCCCCGACTCCAGCAGCCACGCCAGCTCCCGGTAGGAGCGCGCCACATGCCCCGGCGCCCCGGCCGTGATGTCGACGTAGGCGCCCCGGCTCGCCCGGAAGGCGCCCCAGTCGTCGGCGTGGATCACGATCGGCCGGTCCAGCAGGGCGTAGTCGAACATCAGGGCCGAGTAGTCGGTGACCAGGACGTCCGCGGCGAGCAGCACGTCCTGCACCTCCGGCTCGTCCGTCGCGTCGATCAGCACGCCCCGCCGGTGCAGCTCCGCGAGGCCGAGGCCGCGCGCCGGCCCGTCGGCGAGCGAGGGGTGCAGCCGGACCACGAGGGTGCGGCCCTCGCCCAGATCGGCGGCGAACCGCGCCAGGTCGATCCGCTCCACCAGCCCGTCCCTGCGGTAGTCCCGGCGGGTCGGCGCGTACAGCACCACCGTGTGGCCGTCCGGGACGCCGAGCCGCGCGCGGACCTCACGGCCGCTGTCCGGGCCCGCGCCGACCAGGACGTCGTTGCGGGGGCTGCCGCTGCGCAGGGAGGTGAAGTGACAGGGGAAGGCCCGCTCCCACACCAGCTCGGAGTGCCGGTTGGCGACCAGGCTGTAGTCCCAGCGGTCGGCCCGGCGCAGCATCTGCGGCACGTCGAAACCGTGCCGGGCGCCGGGCTTGCCCAGCAGATCGGCGCCCATGAACTTCAGCGGGGTGCCCTGGTGGGTGTGGATGTGCACGCTCCCCGGGCGTTTGACCAGCGCACCCGACCAGTTGACGTTGTTGACGAAGTACGTGGCCCGCTCGGTCGCCCTGCGGTAGCCGGGCGAGTCCAGGAGCACGTACTCGGTGTCCGGCGGCAGCCCGGCCGCCTTCTCCTCGTCGGCGAGCACCCACACGCCCCTGATGTGCGGGGCGAGTTCACGCGCCGCGCGGTGGATCGCCGCCGGGTCGCCGAGCACGCCCCGGTGCGAGAAGGCCGAGTACACGGCGAGTTGCGGATCCAGCGGGCGGCGCAGCACGGACCGGGCCCGGGCCGCCCGGGCCGCCGTTCCCGCGCGCGCCTGCCGGGCCCGCCGCTCCAGCTCCCGGCCGGCCCGCCCCGCCTGCCGCCGCAGCACATAGCCGGCGTAGCCGCCCTCCAGCACCCGCAGCTCGGCGGGGACCCGGACGCCCTCGGGACGGTGCGCCCGGAACATCTCGGCCGTACGGCGGAAGAACTCGCCCCGGTCGGACGGGGGCAGCCGGTCGGGCTTGGAGAGGATGTCGAGACAGTGCTCGCCCATCTTGGTGTGCAGGAACGGCCGCCAGTGCGCCAGCGCCGGGCGGGCGTCGACGAACCGGAACACCCGCGCGTACTGCTCGTGGACGTCGAAGTGCTTGCGGCTGGTGGTGGACAGGATGTTGCCCTGGCGGCGCTGCCGGTAGTACAGGCAGATCCGGTCCAGGGCGGCGATGCGCCCGGCGCTGAGCAGCACCGGGAACGTCCAGGGCGTGTCCTCGTAGTAGCCGGGCGGGAAGGTGAAGTTCTCCCGGTCGACGAAGTCGCGGCGGTAGACCTTGTTCCACACCACCATCAGCAGGTCGAGGATCCCGGGCCGTTCGGCGGCCGTGAAGGTCCCCTCGGACGCCTCCGCCAGCACATGGGCCAGCGCGTTGCGGCGGGTGCCGCCCCACCAGTGGGTCCGCGCGTAGTCGAAGATCAGCACGTCCGGGTCGCCGGTCTCGTCGAGACGGTCGGCCAGGGCACGCAGCGCGCCGGGGGTGAGGGTGTCGTCGCTGTCCAGGAAGAACAGGTAGTCGCCCGTGGCGTGCGGCATCCCGGCGTTGCGGGCCCGCCCGAGGCCCACGTTCTCCGGAAGGTGCAGCACCCGGACCCGCTCGTCGCGGGCCGCGTACGCGTCGAGGATCTCTCCGCAGCCGTCGGGCGAGCGGTCGTCGACGGCGATCACCTCGATGTCGCGGTACGACTGCCCGAGCACCGAGTCGAGGCAGGCGTGCAGGTACCCCTGCACCTTGTGGACGGGGACGATGATGCTGAAGCGGGGCACTGCTTCGTCAGCTCCTCACCAGGGTGGCGGCGGCCGCGGGGGCGGGGACACGCTCCGCGAGCGGGATCACGGGCGGCAGGGCCTCGGGCGGCTCGCCGAGCAGCACCCGGCGCACGACCCGTTCGGCGGCCCGCCCGTCGTCGAAGGCGCAGAACCGCTCGCGGAACCGGGCCCGCAGCGCGGCCGACTCCGTGCCCGCGTACGAGCCGTCGCGGAACACCCGGGCCAGTTCGTCGGGGGTGCGGACCACCGGCCCCGGCGGACCGGCCATCAGGTCGAAGCAGACGCCCCGGGTCTCCCGGTAGACGTCCCAGTCGTCGGCGTACACCACGATCGGACGGTCCAGGTTGGCGTAGTCGAACATGATCGACGAGTAGTCGGTGATCAGCGCGTCGGCGGCCAGGCACACGTCCTCCGAGGAGCGGTGTGCGGTGACGTCGATGACCCGTCCCGTGGTCCCGCGCCCTCCACGGTCGTAGAAGTAGTGGGCGCGCAGCAGCACGACGACGTCCTCGCCGGCCGCCTCGCAGAACGCCTCGAGGTCCAGGCCGGGCTCGAAGCCGGTGTGGTGGTCGCGGTGGGTGGGCGCGTACAGCACGGCCCGTGCGCCCTCGGGGACGCCCAGCTCCGCGCGGACCCGGGCCACGTCGTCGGCGCCGGCCGTCAGATACACGTCGTTGCGCGGGTAGCCGTACTCCAGATGCTCGTAGGAGCCGGGGAAGGCGCGCTCCCAGACGCGGGTGGAGTGCGGGTTGGAGGAGAGGTTGTAGTCCCAGCGGTCCACCCGGCCGAGCAGCTTGCCGAAGCTGCCGGTGGCGGCGGCCACCACCGGGTACGTCGACTGGTCGACGCCCATGGTCTTCAGCGGGGTGCCGTGCTGCGTCTGGAGGTGGACGCTGCCGGGGCGCTTGACGACGCCCTCCGCGAAGTTGGCGTTGTTGATCAGGTACGTCGCACGGGCGAGCAGGTCCCAGGAGCGGCGGCTGCCGATGACCGCGTACTCCACGCCGTCCGGCACCGTGTGCGCCTGGTCGGCCTCCACCAGGAACACCGAACGGATGTGCGGGGCGAGTTCGCGGGCCTTGGCGTGGATCGCGGCCGGGTTGCAGGCGTAGCCGCGGCCCCAGTACGCGCAGTACACGGCGAGGTGCGGATCCAGCGGGCGGCGCAGCTGCATCCGGTACAGCAGCCGGGTGCGCAGGCCCCGCGGGCGCGGCACCGCCGCCACCGCACGGCCCGCGGCCCGGCGGGAGCCGCGCAGGGCGGCGAAGGCCGCGTACGCGCCGGCCGCCAGCAGCCGGTGCTGCACGCCCAGACTCCCGCCCGGGGGCCGGAAGCCGGCGGGGCGGTGACGGCGGTACAGGGCGCTCGCGCGGCGGAAGAAGGCCCGGCGGCCCGACGGGAGCCGCCGGGGGTGGGCGGCCGTCTTCAGGACGGCCGCGAACAGCTGCTCGAACAGCGGCCCCGACCGGGCGGCGGAGACCTCCAGATCGGCGGCCCGGTCGAGCACCAGCGCCACCTGGTCGAGCAGTTCGGCGTGGTGCTCGCCGGGCAGGTTCAGCCGGTTGCCCTGGCGGCGCACGAGATGCCGTACGACGACCGCGCGGAGCACCGCCACGCGCTCGGCGCCCAGCATCGCGAGGCCGCCCCAGCCGACGTCCGTGAAGTGGCCCTGCGGGAAGGCCAGGCACTGCTCGGCGGCGAAGGCACGGCGCCAGACCGCGCTCCACGCCGGCAGGCCCACTCCGGTGAGGTGCGGGGCGCGTTCGGGGGCGAAGGCGCCGTCCGGGGTGTCCGCCAGCAGGGGTGCGGCCGGGTTGGTGGGCTCGCCCTCCCACCAGGGCACCCGCTCGTGCTCGAAGTGCAGCACGTCCACCTGCCCGGTCTCCGCCAGCCGCGCGTCCAGGGCGGCCAGCGCGCCCGGGACCAGGACGTCGTCGCCGTCGAGGAACAGCAGGTACGTCCCGGTAGCCGCCCGCATCCCCGCGTTGCGCGCCCCCGCCAGGCCCTGCGAGGGCGGGGCGTGCACGGGCGCCACCCGGGAATCCCGCTCGGCGTGCCCGTCGGCCACGTCGGCCGCCGGGGAACCGGGTGCGTCACAGACCGGGATCAGCTCGAAGTCACCGAAGGACTGGGCGAGGATTGAGTCCAGCGCCTGGCCCAGCCGGCCTGCGACCCCATGGGACGGGACGATGATGCTGAAGCGGGGCATTCTGCTCTTTCCGTAGGGATGTCGTGGCGCCGGCCGCATCGGCGTGCGGGACGCCGACCGGGCCGCCCCGCCGACCGCCGGGTGGACGGCCGGGCCGGGGCGGGCCGCGACGAGCCGGGGGGCATGGGAACTCCCGAGGAGGGAACGACGGTCAGCCGCCGTCGGTGACGGTCACCAGGCCCGCGGTCTGCCGGGGCGGCGGCGCCACGAGCGAGCGCGCGTCGGGCACGGCGGCCGCCGCCGACGGCGCCGGGCGGCGCTCCTCCAGGGGGACGACCGGGGGGACGGCACTCTCGCCGAGGAAGACCCGCCGTACGACGCGCTCGGCGGCCCGGCCGTCGTCGTGCGGGCAGAAGCGGTCGCGGAACGCCGCCCGCAGCCGGGCGGAGCGGGCTCCGCACCAGTGGCCGGACGCGAAGATGTCGATCAGTTCGTCCTCGTCGCACGCGACCGCGCCCGGAGGGAAGGTCCGCGGGTCGAAGTAGAGGCCGTGGACCGCCTCGTACGCCTCCCGGCCCTCGGTGTGCAGGACGACCGGCCGGTCCAGGCCCGCGTAGTCGAACATCAGCGGCGAGAAGTCGGTGACCAGGGCGTCCGAGGCCAGGCAGAGGGACGCGACGTCCGGGTGCCCGGTGACGTCCAGGACCCGGCCGGAGGCGGCCCCGGGCGGGGCGTCGTGCGGGCCGCGGGCCGGTCCCAGGGCCAGGACGACGAACCGCGGGCCGAGCCGGCGCACCACGCGCTCCGGGTCGAGCAGCCGGGGCCGGGTGCGGAGGTGGTCGCGGTGGGCCGGCGCGTACAGGATCGCCACCGCCCCCTTCGGGACGCCCAGCGACTCCCGCAGCGCGGCCACGTCCGCGCCGCTCGCCCGCTGGAAGCGGTCGGTGCGCGGCCTGCCGTACTCCAGGGTGGTGTAGCGGCCGGGGTGCGCCCGCTCCCAGGTCAGGGTGGAGTGACGGTCGGCGGAGACCACGTAGTCCCACCGGTCGACGTCCTGCAGCAGACGGCCGAGGTCGCTGTCCCGGGCCGCCGCCGGCCGCTCCCGGAGGTCCAGGCCCTCGTGGCGGAGCGGCGTGCCGCGCTGGGCCCGCACGAGGATCTGTCCCCGGCGCTTGACCAGACCGGGCTCGGTCTCCGTGTCGGTCACCAGATAGGCGGACCGGGCGAGCGCGGTCCAGTGGGCCGCCGTACCGGGGACGAGGCGGCGGGTGCCCGGAGCGAGGGTGTGATGGTGTTCCGGGGCGGCCGCCCAGGCGGTGCGGATGTGCGGGGCGAGGTCGCGCACCGCCGACTCCAGGGCGCCCGGATCGCCGCCGCGGCCCGCGTGGGCCGTGAAGAGGGCCTGGTCGGTGCGGAGCGGGAGCAGCCGCTGGAAGCGGTAGTGCCCGCGCAGGGCGACACGGCGCAGCGCGCGCAGCAGCCGCCCGGTGAGCCGGGCCGTCCTGCGGCACAGGGCCGCCGTGAGCCGGAGCGCCCGGTAGGTGCGGTGCAGCCCGAAGCGGACCAGCGTGTGGTGGACGCGGGCGCGCGCGGCGACGGGCGCGCCCGGTGCGCGATGGCGCCGGTAGTGGGCGCGGGCCCGGCGCAGGAACGCGGCACGCGAACCGCGCGGCAGCCGTTCCCGCCGCGTGTACACCGTCACCAGATGGTCGACCATGCGCCGGAACAGCACCGGGCGCCAGCGGGCGAGTTCGGGCCGCTCGTCGACGAACGCGAACACCCGGTCGTACTGGTCGAAGACGTCGAAGTGCCGCTCACTGGTGGTGCGCAGGATGCAGCCGGACCGCCGCTGCCGGTAGTGCACGCACACCCGGTCCAGCGTGGCGATCGACTCCGCCGTCATCAGGGCCGGGTACGTCCACGGGGTGTCCTCGTAGTAGCCGGGCGGGAAGGTGAGGCCCGCGCGCTGGACGAACTCCCGGCGGTAGGCCTTGTTCCAGGCCACCATCAGCAGATTCAGCAGCCCCGGCCGGTCGTCGAGCCGGAACGGCGCCGGGCCGCGTTCGGTGAGCTCGGCGGCGACCCGGTTGCGCACGGTCTCGCCCGACCAGTACGTGCGCGCGTAGTCGTAGACCAGCACGTCCGGGTCGCCGGTCTCCTTCAGCCGGTCCGCGACGGCGAGGAGTGCGTCGGGGGTGAGCGTGTCGTCGCCGTCCAGGAACACCAGGTAGTCGCCGGTGGCCCGTTCGATCCCCGCGTTGCGGGCCCGCCCGAGGCCGGTGTTCTCCGGCAGGTGCACCACCCGTACGCGCGGGTCACGGGCCGCGAACTCGTCGATCACCGCACCGCAGGCGTCCGGTGAGCAGTCGTCGACGGCGATCAGTTCGAGATCGGGATACGACTGGGACAGCACCGATTCCAGGCACTCGTGCAGATACGCCTGAACCTGGTACGCGGGGACAATGACACTGAACCTGGGCAAGAGGCATCCAACGGTCGGTGCGGGCGTTCTGCCCGGCAACGGCCGCTGGGCCGACTTGGTTACGCCTCCTGCGGCATCCGGGGGACTCCCGTCACACGAAGGGGCGGACCTGCCCGGCCCGCCCCTTCAACTCGGTGATTTTTTCTGCTACTTGACCGCGCCCGCCATCACGCCGGAGACGAACTGCCGCTGGAAGGCGAAGAACACGACCAGCGGGACGATCATCGAGATGAACGCGCCCGGCGCCAGGACGTCGATGTTGTTGCCGAACTGCCGTACCTGCGTCTGCAGGGCGACCGTGATCGGCTGGCTCCCCGAGTCGGTGAAGATCAGCGCGACCAGCATGTCGTTCCACACCCACAGGAACTGGAAGATGCCCAGCGCGGCGATGGCCGGCCCGGCGAGCGGCATCACGACCCGCACGAACAGCCGCAGTTCGCCCGCACCGTCCAGCCGGGCCGCCTCCAGCAGCTCCCTCGGGATCTCCGCGAAGAAGTTCCGCAGCAGGAACACCGCGAACGGCAGACCGAAACCGACGTGGAAGAGGACCACGCCCGTCACCGAGCCGAAGATGCCCAGGCTGCCGAAGAGTTCGGCGATCGGGATCAGCGCCACCTGCACCGGCACCACCAGCAGCCCCACGACCGCCAGGAACCACCAGTCGCGGCCCGGGAACTCCATCCAGGCGAAGGCGTACCCCGCGAGCGAGCCGATCACCACCACCAGCACGGTCGCCGGGACCGTGATGTACGCCGTGTTCAGCAGCGATCCGGTGATGTCGTCGTTCTTCAGCAGTGTCTCGTAGGCGCCGAAGGTGAGCTGCGAGGGCTCGGTGAACACCGTCCACCAGCCGTCGGCGGCCATGTCCTCCGGGGTGCGCAGGCTGGCCAGCAGTAGCCCGAGCGTCGGGACCAGCCAGAACAGGCCCACGACGATCAGGAACACCCGGACCAGCCCGCCGCTCACCCACTGGCTGAGCCGGGAGCCGAGCGACTGCTCCGCCCCGGCGACGGGCACGGGCGGCGCGCCCGCCCCGGTGGTGACACTCCCGGCGTCCGTGCTCATCGCCGCACCTCCCGCCGCAGCCGTCTTACGTTGAACCACATCACCGGGATCACCAGCAGCAGCAGGAACACCGCGATCGCGCTGGCGATGCCCGGCTGGTCCTCGGAGAAGCCCTTGCGGTAGAGCTCCAGCGCCAGCACGTTGGCGTCGTCCTGGGAGGAGCCCGGCGCGATGATGAAGACGAGGTCGAACACCTTCAGCACGTTGATCATCAGCGTGACGGTGACCACCGCGAGGACCGGCGCCAGCAGGGGCACCGTGACCCGCCGGAACACCTGCCACTCGTTGGCGCCGTCCACCCGCGCGGCCTCCAGCAGTTCCCGGGGCATGCCCGCGAGCCCGGCGGCGATGAGCACCATCGCGAAGCCCGCCCACATCCAGATGTACGAGCCGATGATGGCCGGCGTGACCAGCGACGGGCCGAGCCAGTCGACGCCGTTGTACGGTGCCGCGAAGTTGCTCGCCGGGAGCCGCAGATGTGCCCCGTCGGCCTTCGACGACAGGGAGAACGTGCCGTCGTCGCCCGCCGTGGCCGTCTCCACGACCTCGCCGTCCTTGACGGCCTCGATCCGCATCCCCGGATATCCCAGCTCGGAGGAGTCGACCTGGTTGAGCGTGCCGACCCCCTTGCCCCGGGTGAAGTCCTGCCAGGTCGTCCCGGTGATCCGGTCGCCCTCCGGCTTCGGCGCCGCCGCCCGCGCGGCGTCGTCCGGCATCAGATCCGGGGCCACGCCGACCAGCGGCAGCGTCACCGTGTCACCCGTGCTCACCGGCGACCGGGTGATGAACGCTCCGCCGCCGGCCGGCTCCAGCGGCGACTCACGGCCCGGGTGCGCCTTCGGGAACGCCGAGGACTGGGCGAAGGTGTCGTGCACCCCCACCCACACCGCGTTCGCCACGCCCTTGTCCGGGTCCTGGTCGTACACCAGGCGGAAGATGATCCCGGCCGCCAGCATGGAGATCGCCATCGGCATGAAGACGACCAGCTTGAACGCCGTGCCCCAGCGCACCCGTTCGGTCAGCACCGCGAAGATCAGACCCAGCGCGGTGGCGACGGTCGGCGCGAACACCACCCAGATCACGTTGTTCTTCAGGGCGGCGCGGATGCCGTCGTCGGTGAACAGCGCCTGGTAGTTGTCGAATCCGGTGAAACCGTCACCGGACTGGTCGTAGAAACTGCGGACGACAGAGTACCCGATCGGGTAGACCACGAGCGCACCGAGCAGCACGAGCGCGGGCAGCAGGAACAGCGCCGCGACCGTTCTCCGTGTGCCGGTGACGCTTCTGCGCGACTTGGGAGCGGCGGGGGCCGGCTTCAGGGCCCCTGCCGCCGTGTCCGACGCCATCGCCGGATCAGTTCCCGTACGCCGCGGCCGCTTCGGCCTCCAGCTTCGCCTGGGTCCCCGCGATGTCCCCGGGGTTCTTCAGGAAGTCCTGCAGCGCCTTCCACTCGCCCTTGCCGGGCGTGCCGCCGAAGGCCTGCGGGGCCTGGTCGGACATGTCGAAGCGGAAGTCGTCCCCGGCGTCGATCAGCGCCTTGGCCATCCTCTGCTGGACCTCGTTGGGGTACGCCGAGTTCGGCACGTTCTTGTTCGGCGAGAGGTAGCCGCCGAGACCGGCGTGGATGCTCGCCGCGTCCGGGGAGGCGAGGAACGTCGCCAGTGCCTGGGAGGCCTCGGAGTCCTCCAGGATCACCGCCGCGTCGCCACCGGACACCACGGGCGGGGCGTCACCGACCGCCGGGAACGGGAACACCTTGGCGTCCGTGCCCACCTTCGCCTTGGTCTCACCGATGTTGACCTGCACGAAGTCGCCCTCGTAGACCATGCCGGCCTTGGGCTGGTCGCCGCCGGTGAAGGTCTGCGTCACCGACGTCGGGAAGTCGGTCTGCAGAGCCCCGGACGCGCCGCCCGCGACATAGTCCTTCTTGCCCCAGATCTCGGCGAGCGTGGTCAGCGCCTCCTTGACGGAGGGGTCCGTCCACTTGATCTCGTGCCGGGCGAGCTGGTCGTACTTCTCCGGGCCCGCCTGGGAGAGGTAGACGTTCTCGAACCAGTCGGTCAGCGTCCAGCCGTCTGCGCCGCCGACCGAGAACGGGGTGACACCGGAGTCGTACACCGTCTGCGCGGCCGTGAGCAGTTCGTCCCACGTCTTCGGCTCGGCAGCGCCGGCGTTCTCGAAGACCTGGGCGTTGTACCAGACCAGCGACTTGTTGGCGGCCTTGTAGTAGACCCCGTACTGCTTGCCGTCGACCGTGCCGATGTCCTGCCAGCCCTGCGAGTAGTTCTTGGCGAGCTCCGCCTGCGCCTCGACGCCCAGCGGCTTCGCCCAGCCCTTCTCCACGGCCTGCTTGATGGCGCCCGGCTGCGGCAGCATCGCCACATCCGGCGGGGCGCCGCCCGCGACCTTCGAACCGAGGAAGTTGATGATGGGGTCCTGGGCGGGGACGAAGGTCACCTTGGCGCCGGTGCGCTTCTCGAACTCCGCGAGGACCTTCTTGAAGTTGGCCTGTTCGGCGCCGGTCCAGACGGCGGCGACCTCCAGGCTCTCGCCGTCCAGCTCGGGCAGCGTGACGGTGGTGCCGGTGTCGCCGTTCCCGCCGTCCTTGTCCTTGTCGCCGCCGCTGTCGTCGTCGCCTCCGCAGGCGGTGAGCGACACCGCGAGCACACCGGCGGCGATCGCGGCGGCGGCTCTCGTGGCCCTGCGGGTGTGGGGAGTTGTCACATGGCTGTCGGGCGACCTGCGTATTCGGATGAACCTGCTCGTCCTGCGCATCACTGCCCCGTTCTTCGTACTCCGTCGTACTTCGCCGAACGTTCGAGCGCTGTCCCGTGCGCTCTGGTCTACGCCCGGGGGATGGGGGTGGCAAGAGCGCGTCCCGTGTCAAGTCCGGGATCGTGACCCCGTCGTGACCAGGCGTCACCGAGGGCCTGAGTACCCGGGCTCATGACGCCCCCGGCACGGGGCGGAATGCTGGGGGACATGTTCATCAGACGATCAGTCGCCGCGACCGCTCTCCTCGTGGTCACCCTGACCGCGTGCGGGACCGAGCCGAGCGGCGGGCAGGCGGTGGCGGGGGCGGGAAGCGCCCGGCCGTCGGAGAGCCCCCGGCCGTCCTTCAGTCCACGGCCGAAGTGCGCGCAGCCCGCCGAGGCGCCCACCGTGTCCCCGTCACCCTCCGCTCCGTCGTCCTCCTCCGGGAGCACGGACGGCCCCCGGGAGCAGAACGGGGACGGTGCGCCGCACTACGCGGAGAACCACGCCTATCGGATGCAGGGATCGCTGACCCCGGAGGGGCGGGCCTGGGGAGCGGCGTCGGCGGGGCTCATCCGGGCGGAGCTGGAGAAGGTGCGCGAGGAGGGCGGGGCCGGCGCGTACGGCGTCTTCGACGAGCAGCGGATCGCGGCGGCCCTGGCCCGGCTCGGCTGCGGCGAGGAGCACGGGGTCCACATCGGCAACGGCTTCTACAGCGTGCACACGGGGGACGCCTGTGTGTCCGGCCGGGTGACGGAGGACCAGCTGACCGTCGAGGTGCACGGCGCCTACGCCGAGCCCCAGCCCGGCACCGGCCCCTGTGTCGAGAACCGGGGAGGGCACTGACGGGCCTCCCCGGCACGCGGTCACAGGAGCGAGGGCACCTCCGCCGCCGAGACCTGCCGCGCCGCCCGCTCCAGCGCGCTGGCGAGCAGGGCCAGGTCGGTCGGGCCGTTGCCGAGTTCGCGCACCTGGCGGCGGGCCGGGGGGTCGCCCATCCGGTGCCACTCCAGGGGGACGACCGTCGGGCGCAGGGTCGCCGTCCGCGGGATGCGGCCCGTGACCCGGCCGCCCTGGAACGCCGTCTCCCGTCCGTCCGGGCGGGCCAGCCGGCCACGGCCCGGCGCCGGGTCGTCCGGGCCGCCGCCCGGCACGGGGGCGTCGAGCGTGACCCGCAGCGACGCCCGCCGCACCGGCTCGGTCTGTGCCGTCCGGGGGCAGGGGCCGGTGGCCGTCACCAGGTGCACCCCCAGCCGCTCGCCGTCCCGCGCCACGGCCTCCAGCGCCCGCATCACCGATCCGGCGGCGGGCCGCCCCGGTGAGCCGAGCGCGGGGGAGACCAGCGTGTCCAGGTCGTCCACGACCACCACCAGGCGGGGCAGCGGCGGCGCGGCCTCCGTCTTGCGCCGGTCCGTGCCGGGCCGCAGCCGCAGCGTCGAACTGGGCGGGGCGTCCAGGTCGCCGTTCTGCTCGCCGGCGGCCGCTCCCGCGCGGGAGGCGGCCGTCCGCTGGGCGACCATACGGTCCGACAACTCGCGTCCGGTGTGCCACTCGGCGAAGTCGGAGCGGCCCAGCAGCTCGGCACGCCGCTTCAGCTCGGCGCTCAGGGACTGCGCGAACTCCCGCATCCGCACCGGGTCGCTGGCACCGAGATGCGTGGTGACATGCGGTACGTCCGTACAGACCCGCAGGCCCTCGCCGTGCCCGGCGGCCGTCGCGGGCTCCCCCCGGCCGTCGACCAGCACGATGCCCAGCCGGTCGGGGCGCTCGGCGGAGGCCAGCGAGGCGACGACCGCCCGCAGCAGCTCCGAACGGCCGCTGCCCGGCGGCCCCTCGACCAGCAGATGCGGCCCGTCGGCGGCGAGGTCGGCGACGACCGGGCCGCGCGGTCCGGCGCCCAGTATGGCGGTGACGCGTCCGCCGAGCGCCTGGGCGTCGTCGGCCGCGTCCGCCCAGCGGGCCATCAGTGAGGCAGGGGTGGCCCGGGCCAGGCCCAGCTCGTCCAGCAGCCGCGCCGACCGGGGCAGCGGCGCGGACACGCGCGCGTGGCGCCCGCCCGCGGTGCCGTCGGTGCGCAGCGGCGCGAGCGCCCGGGCGAACCGCTCGGCCCAGGCCCGGGAGACCGCGTCGACGGTGGCGAGGGTGCCGTGGCCCACGGGGCCCGGTGCCGTCCCGGAGCCGGTCGCGGCGACCCGGAGCAGCCGCAGGGCGGTCGCCACGTCACCGCTGAGCAGGGCGACGGCCCCACAGTCCCGGAACGTCGGCGCCACCGCGCAGGCCGCCTCGTACGTCTCCGTCACTGGGGAC
Organism: Streptomyces malachitofuscus; assembly: GCF_055571035.1. Classification (NCBI taxonomy): domain Bacteria; kingdom Bacillati; phylum Actinomycetota; class Actinomycetes; order Kitasatosporales; family Streptomycetaceae; genus Streptomyces; species Streptomyces malachitofuscus. Next base: position 20,666 of record NZ_JBVIGA010000017.1, read on the forward strand.
GCGGGGGAGGCGGCGGCCGTCTCGGCGAGACACAGCAGATGGATGCCGGCCCGGGCGCCGTCCTGGGCCAGCCGGGCGACCGCCTCGCGGACGTCCGCGCCGCCGGGGTCACCGTCCACGACGACCACGGTGTACGGGCCGTCGCCCGCCGGTACGGCGTCGGCCGGGCCGCCTGCGGCCGCGTGCTCGTGGTCCGCCAGCCGCCGGAGCAGTTCGTCGGTGCGGGCCGTGGCCTGTTCCCGGTCGTGCGCGAGCAGCAGACGGCAGTCCTGGCCGTGCCCGGGGCGTACGTGCGGCAGCCAGCCCAGCCAGGACCACTCCGCGGTGCGCTCCGCCAGGGGGCGGGAGTGGTCCGCGGCGATCAGGACGATCTCCAGGGAGTCGGGGGAGTGCAGCGCGGCGAGCTGGGCCAGCACCGCGCGGGCCAGCCCGGCGAGGCGTTCGCGCGGGCCCGCCAGTCCCAGCGAGCCGACCTCGCGCAACCCCGAGGTGACCGGCACGGCGGGCAGCAGACCCGAGCCGTCCGGCGTGGTCCGGTCCGCGGTGCCGAGCCGTACCGCGAGCGCCTCGGGGTGACCCGGCCCACGCTCCCACAGCCGAGGGCCGGGGCCGAGCGCGGTCAGCAGCAGCGTGGCGGGGTCCGGCCAGGTCTCGGGGAGCACGGGGGCGGCCAGGTCCGGCTCGGGCGCGCGCCCGCCCGGATCCGCGCCGCTGCCGCCCCGCGCGTCCGCTGCCGCCTCCCGCTCCTGCCGTCCCCCGGCCAGCCGCCGGGCCCAGGCCCCGATGCCGCCCCGCTTCCGCCCGCCGGACGGCTGGGGGAGTTCGGTGCCGCGGACGGGGGTGCCTTTGCGGGAGCCGGGGCCGCCGGGATCGGCGGGCACATGGCCGTAGTGCGGGTCGCGTACGTCACCGGTCGTGCCGACGGTGGGCCCCCCGGGGCCGGCGGAACCGGCGTGGCGCGCGTCGTGAGCGGTGCCGGTCGCACGGCCTGTGGGGTCCGCGGGTCCCTGACCGGGCCCTCGGGAGCTGTGAGCGGGTGCGGCGCCGGTACTGCCGGGGTCGGGGGGCCCGCCGTGGTGGCCGTCGCGCGGGACACCGTGGGATGCCCGTCCCTGAGCGGCCGTGGGTGCCTCGTCCCGGGAGTCGCCGTGGGTCGTGTCGGGAGCCCGGTGTCCCGGGGGGACGGGGCCGGAGGGCCCGACGCCGAACCCTTCGTCGAGCCGACCGCTCCCCGCGTGCGTCTCGTCCCCGGCGGGCCCCGGCCGCGACACGCGCCGCCCCTTGGGCACCCGGGGCACGTCTCCCCGCGCCGCGATCCGCAGCGTGCGCCGGACGGAAGCGTCGCCGTGCCCCGCGCCCCCCGGCGCCCCACCCTGCTCCGGCACCGGCGACCCACTGGGCATCCGCCCGGGGTCCGTCTGCCCGCCGGGCGTGCGGGCGTCGCGATTCTGCCCGCCGGGAGCCCGCCCGCCCGATGCGTCACCGCCGTGCACCTGTCCGTGGGGAGCGTGCTGCGGGTGCTGTCCGTGGGGTGCGCGGTCGTCGGGCCG
>NZ_JBVIGA010000017.1:22310-39279 GCF_055571035.1 Streptomyces malachitofuscus
GGCGTCTGTCCGCCCGGCACCTGTCCGCCGTGTACCTGTCCGTGGGCCGTCTGCCCGCCGGGGGCGTGTTGAGGCAGCTGCCCGTCGGGGGCTTGGCGGGCGGGGGCTCGCCCGCCTTGGGCTGGTCCGCCGTGCACCGGTCCGTGGGCGGTCTGTCCGTGGGGAGCGTGCTGCGGGTGCTGTCCGTGGGGTGCGCGGTCGTCGGGCGTCTGTCCGCCCGGCACCTGTCCGCCGTGTACCTGTCCGTGGGCCGTCTGCCCGCCGGGGGCGTGTTGAGGCAGCTGCCCGTCGGGGGCTTGGCCGGCGGGGGCTCGCCCGCCTTGGACTGGTCCGCCGTGCACCGGTCCGTGGGCCGTCTGCCCGCCGGGCCCGTGCTGGGGCAGCTGCCCGTCGGGAGCCCGCCCGCCCGGCACCTGCCCGCCCGTGGTCGAGGCCGGTCCCCCCGGAGCTCCGGCGCCCGGGCCCCGGACGTCGGTGGGACCGCCGGCCGAGCCGTAGGCGTGGTGGGTCCGTCCCTGGGGCGGGTCCGTGGGCCGCACGCGCGCGTGCGGCCTCGTTCCGGCGTTTTCCGTGTCGCCGGTGACCGGCCCGCTCGTCACGTCACCGGAACCCTCCGTGCTCCCGTCCACCGCCGCCCGGGGCCCGGGCACCCGGACGTGTCCCTCGCCGTCCGGTGTCGTCGCCGCCCGTGCCGCGGGTCCTGCCGCCGGGGTCAGGCGGAGGGCCGACTCGCCGATGCGCAGCAGCGCGCCCGGGGCCAGGCGGACCGGGCGGGGGCCCACGCGCCGGCCGTCCAGGGTGGTGCCGTTGGTGGAGCCGAGGTCGGCGACCGAGACGCGGCCGTCGGCGGCCACCGTCACCGCGCAGTGCAGCCGGGAGACGTCCGGGTCGTCGAGCGGTACGTCGGCGTCCGCGGAGCGGCCTATGCGGATCTCGCCGCCGTGCAGCAGATGCACCCCGCCCGCGTCCGGGCCGGCGACGACATGCAGCCGGGTCGGCGTGTCGTCCAGCTCGGGATGCGGCTCGGGCTCGCCCGGTGCGCCGACGGCCAGCACCGCGCCGTCGATCAGCGGCGGCTCACCCAGCGTGCAGCGCTGCGCGTCGAGGCGCTGATCACCGGCGTACAGCACGGGCGTACCCGAGGAACCGGTCGTGCCGTCGCCGCCGGAGACCGCCGAGGCCAGCGCGGAGGCGACCGCGGCCAGGGCCGTGCCCGCGGGCGCCGTGACCAGCACGTCGCGGCTCGCGGCCCGCTCCCGCGCGGGGGAGGAGGGGCCCAGCGGGTCTACGACGGTCAGCCGGATCTGCATCGCCGTCAGCGGTCCCTTCTGCGCGAGCGCCCGCGACAACGGGGGAACGAAGCCGCCCCGCGGTCCCCCACCGCGGACTACCCCCCACCACCACACGCGCACGTACGGTCAGTACTGCACGCATCCTCGCACCTGCCACCGACAACGCGCCCGCCCTCCGGCAGCAAATGATCTTGATTGGTCGGCTCTGCCCGCAAAAGTGCCTGACCAGTGACGCGCCGATGGTCGTTACGGGCTCACTTGAGATCGGTCACGTCCGGCATGCGGCAACCAACGGACCGAGTGGAGCGTCTTTCCTTCGAACCGTCGAACGAGGACGGGAGCCGGTACGTACTAGCAGGGGTCGAGATCGACCGGCCGGTATCCCGCGCGGCGGCACTACAGTGGGTCGGAACATTCCGCAGCAGGGTGGACCACGGTGTACGCCAGCCAAGCAAGCAGCAGGGAGCGCATGACGTGCGGCCGGTAGGGAGCAAGTACCTGCTCGAGGAGCCGCTCGGTCGCGGCGCCACGGGCACCGTCTGGCGAGCCCGCCAGCGGGAGACCGCGGGCGCCGAGGCGGCCGTACCGGGACAGCCCGGCGAGACCGTCGCGATCAAGGTCCTCAAGGAGGAGCTCGCGAACGACGCCGACGTCGTGATGCGGTTCCTGCGCGAGCGCTCGGTGCTGCTGCGGCTCACCCACCCCAACATCGTCCGGGTCCGCGACCTGGTGGTCGAGGGTGATCTGCTGGCGCTGGTCATGGACCTCGTCGAGGGCCCCGACCTGCACCGCTATCTCCGCGAGAACGGCCCCTTCACCCCGGTCGCGGCGGCCCTGCTGACCGCGCAGATCGCCGACGCGCTCGGCGCCAGCCACTCCGACGGCGTGGTGCACCGGGACCTGAAGCCCGCCAACGTCCTGCTCCGGCAGACCGGCGGCGAGATGCACCCGATGCTGACCGACTTCGGCATCGCCCGCCTCGCCGACTCCCCGGGCCTGACCCGCACCCACGAGTTCGTCGGCACGCCCGCGTACATCGCGCCGGAGTCCGCCGAGGGCCGCCCGCAGACCTCCGCCGTCGACATCTACGGCGCCGGCATCCTGCTGTACGAGCTGGTCACCGGTCGGCCCCCGTTCTCCGGCGGCTCCGCCCTCGAGGTGCTGCACCAGCACCTGAGCGCCGAACCCCGCCGCCCCTCCACGGTCCCCGACCCGCTGTGGACGGTCATCGAGCGCTGTCTGCGCAAGAACCCCGACCAGCGGCCCAGCGCCGAGAACCTCGCGCGCGGCCTGCGGGTCGTCGCCGAGGGTATCGGGGTGCACGCCAACTCCGCGCAGATCGCCGCCGCGGAGAACGTCGGCGCGCTCCTCGCGCCCGACCCGACGCCCGCACAGGTGCCCGACGCCCCCGGTGCCGCCGACCCGACGCAGGTGCTGCCGCACGGCGCGGGCGGCTACGACCCCAACGGCGCGACCAGCGTCCTGCCGCAGACCGGCGGACCGGCCGGCGCCGCCGACCCCACGGCCGTCATGCCCCCGGTGCCGCCCGGGCAGCCGGGGCAGCCCGGCGGACCGGGACCCGAGGACCCGCACCCCTGGCAGAACCAGCTCCGCGCGGCCCGCGATCGCAACGAGCAGACCCAGGTCCAGTACCTCGACCCGAGCCAGGACCCGCTGCGCCGCCGCCCCCAGCGGCAGGTCGCCCGGCCCCAGCAGCCGCCGCAGCGCCGCCCGCAGCCCCAGCCCGGCCCGGGGTACGGCTACCCGCAGCAGCACCAGCCCCAGCAGTACGCCCCGCCCCCGCAGCAGCCCCAGCGGCCGCAGCAGCCCCAGCCGCAGCGGTACGCGCCGCCGCCGGAGCCGCAGCGTCCGGCCCGCGAGCCCCGGCAGCCCCGGCAGCGCAGCGCCAACCCGATGCGGATCCCCGGGCTCGGCTGCCTCAAGGGGTGCCTGTTCACGATCGTCATCCTGTTCGTCGCGGGCTGGCTGGTCTGGGAGCTGAGCCCGCTCCAGGACTGGATCGGCACCGGCAAGGGCTACTGGGACCAGCTCACCGACTGGTTCGGCGCCGTGACGGGCTGGATCCAGGACCTGGGCGGCCCCGAGGAGCCCTCGGCGCCCTCCGGCACGAACTGAGCTTGTTTGCTGATTTGTCGACATCTGGGGGTCGATTTCCGTATCCCCGGTGAAGGCCGGCTGTCCGGACGCGTAGTTTTAGCGACAACACGCGTCGGTAGGAGCAGTCTTGGCACGGAGAATCGGCAGCCGGTACACCGCCCATCAGATCCTCGGGCGGGGCAGCGCCGGCACGGTGTGGCTGGGCGAGGGCCCCGACGGGCCCGTCGCCGTCAAGCTGCTGCGTGAGGATCTCTCCTCGGACCAGGAGCTCGTCGGCCGCTTCGTGCAGGAGCGGACGGCGCTGCTGGGTCTGGAGCATCCGCACATCGTCTCCGTGCGCGATCTGGTGGTCGACGGCAACGACCTCGCCCTCGTCATGGACCTGGTCCGGGGCACGGACCTGCGCACCCGCCTCGACCGGGAGCGCAGGCTGGCACCGGAGGCCGCCGTGGCGATCGTCGCCGATGTCGCGGACGGGCTGGCGGCGGCCCACGCCGCCGGCGTCGTGCACCGGGACGTGAAGCCGGAGAACGTGCTCCTCGACATGCAGGGCCCGCTCGGCCCCGGCGGTTCGCACCGCGCCCTGCTCACGGACTTCGGCGTGGCGAAACTCATCGACACCCCGCGCCGCACCCGCGCCACGAAGATCATCGGGACGCCTGACTATCTGGCGCCGGAGATCGTGGAGGGCCTGCCGCCGCGGGCCTCGGTCGACATCTACGCGCTCGCCACGGTCCTGTACGAGCTGCTCGCCGGCTTCACGCCGTTCGGCGGCGGCCACCCGGGCGCGGTGCTGCGCCGCCACGTCACCGAGACGGTCGTCCCCCTCCCCGGCATCCCGGACGAGCTGTGGCAGTTGCTGGTGCAGTGCCTGGCGAAGGCCCCCGCGTCCCGGCTGCGCGCCTCCGAGATGGGCGTGCGGCTGCGGGAGCTGCTGCCGATGCTGGCGGGGATGCCGCCGCTGGACGTGGACGAGCCGGACGCCGAGCCGGAGGAGGAGACGGGGGAGGAGGTCCCCGCGTCCGGCCCCTCCCCGGCCGCCGGGGAGCCGGTACGGCGTCGCGGCGCGGTCCCGCTGGTCCCGGGAGCGAAGCCGTCCGACTCCAACCGCGACACGCACACGTCGATGAGGGTGCCCGCCCCCGACGAACTGGCCGGCGGTGCCCGCGGCACGGCCCGCGCCCCCCGCGCGGCCGGCGCCCCCCGCCCCGGTTCGGCCCGCAACCGCGCGGTGACCCGCCGGCGCCGTCTGACCCTGGCGGTCGCGGCGGTCCTCCTGGCAGCAGCCGGCGTAGGCACCTGGCTGGCCACGACCGACGACCCGCCCACCCCACCCCAGGACACACAGAACTCGGCCCCGACCACCCCTTAGGGGCGCGGGGAACTGCGCGAAGGGGGTCTGGGGGCGGAGCCCTCAGGGGACGGGACGGGAAGGGGCGGCGGGGGCGAAACAACCACGCACCCCACCCACCCCCGCAGCACCCCACCCACCCCTCCCCGTCCCCGCCCGGCGAGGGCCGACGCGTGGAACCGTTACGCTGGAGGGCGTGGCAGTCGTCGATGTATCCGAAGAGCTCAAGTCCCTCTCCTCGACCATGGAGTCGATCGAGGCCGTCCTGGACCTCGACAAGCTGAGGGCAGACATCGCCGTGCTCGAGGAGCAGGCGGCCGCGCCGTCCCTGTGGGACAACCCGGACGAGGCGCAGAAGATCACCAGCAAGCTCTCCCACCTCCAGTCCGAGGTGCGGAAGGCCGAGGCGCTGCGCGGCCGGATCGACGATCTCGCCGTGCTCTTCGAGATGGCCGAGGAGGAGGACGACCCGGACACCCGCGCGGAGGCCGAGTCGGAGCTCGCGTCGGTCCGGAAGGCGCTGGACGAGATGGAGGTCCGGACCCTCCTCAGCGGCGAGTACGACTCCCGCGAGGCGCTGGTGAACATCCGCGCCGAGGCCGGGGGCGTCGACGCCGCCGACTTCGCCGAGAAGCTCCAGCGCATGTATCTGCGCTGGGCCGAGCAGCACGGCTACAAGACCGAGCTGATCGAGACCTCGTACGCGGAGGAGGCCGGCATCAAGTCGACCACCTTCTCCGTTCAGGCGCCCTACGCCTACGGCACCCTCTCCGTCGAGCAGGGCACGCACCGTCTGGTGCGCATCTCGCCGTTCGACAACCAGGGCCGCCGCCAGACCTCCTTCGCGGGTGTCGAGGTGCTTCCCGTGGTCGAGCAGACCGACCACATCGAGATCGACGAGTCCGAACTGCGCGTGGACGTCTACCGCTCCTCCGGCCCCGGCGGCCAGGGAGTGAACACCACCGACTCCGCGGTGCGCCTCACCCACATCCCCACCGGCATCGTCGTCTCGTGCCAGAACGAGCGATCGCAGATCCAGAACAAGGCCACCGCCATGAACGTCCTCCAGGCGAAGCTGCTGGAGCGGCGCCGTCAGGAGGAGCAGGCCAAGATGGACGCCCTCAAGGGCGACGGCGGCAACTCCTGGGGCAACCAGATGCGTTCGTACGTGCTGCACCCCTACCAGATGGTCAAGGACCTGCGCACGGAGCACGAAGTCGGCAACCCCGAGGCCGTGTTCAACGGTGAGATCGACGCGTTCCTCGAGGCCGGAATTCGCTGGCGCAAGCAGCAGGAGAAGTAACTCCCGGCGCACACGCTGATTTGTCGACAAGGCAACTGCCGTCCCCGTGGCGGCAGTTGCCTTTCGCTTGCCGGGGTTGTCCGGGATTTACATCACACTCACAGCTTCCTTGTCCCGCAAAGCGCACGTAGCCGGACATCGCGCACGCAACGGCCTTGACGTTCTTTTGGAAAGTGGGAAGGGTGAAGCGTGGCATGCGTATCTCTGGGGCGCATGTGAACCGGGGGGCGTTTCACCGCAGCAGCCTCCGTTGATCACGGCCCCGAGCGCCGCCTCACTGACGATGAGCTACTGGGGGTAGCAACCACATGACCAAGAAGACGCGGATCCGTGTCGCTCGCATCGCGGCGGGCGCCGTGATCGCGGCCGGTGCCTCGCTGACGGCGGCCGGCGCGGCCTCCGCCCTCGACATCGGCGTGAGCGCCGAGGTGAACGACGAGGGTCTCGGGGTCAACGCGGAGGTCGGGGACGAGCCCGACCCCGAGAACCCGGAGATCCCGACGGAGCCCGAGCAGCCCGAGGAGCCGGAGCAGCCGGAGGAGCCGGAGGAGCCCACCGAGCCGGAGATTCCGACCGAGCCCGAGGAGCCCACGGAGCCCGAGGAGCCCACCGAGCCGGAGGAGCCCACCGAGCCCGAGGAGCCCACCGAGCCCTCGGAGGACCCGACCACCCCGGGCAACGGCAACGGCAACGGCAACGGCAACGGCAACGGTGGCGGCAACGCCGCCGACCCCGACGGCGGCGCCTCCACCCAGGAGCAGGGTTCGTCCGCCCTCACCGACACCGGCGAGGAAGCCCCCGCCACCTCGGCCCAGGGCAACGGCAAGGAGCTCGCCGAGACCGGCGCCGCCGAGATCACCTTCCTGGTGATCGGCGCCGCCACGATGATCGCCGGCGGTATCGGCTTCCGGGTGCTGCCGCGCCTGATGACCGGCCGCGGTGGTGCCGCCGCCTGACGGTGGCGGCGCGTGTACGCACCGTGCACATGACGTAAGGGCGAAGGGCCCGGAGCGCCACAGCGCTCCGGGCCCTTCGCCACATCCCTACATCCCCGTCCCGGGCGTCACACGGTCTGCTGGGCGAGCAGCGCCACCGCCGCGATCAGCACCACCAGCAGGGCGATCAGCGTCATGGGGTTCAGCCCGGCGAAGAGATTCTCCTGCTGCAGCCGCTCACGGTTCGCGCGGCACACCGGGCACCGGCCCTCGCTCACGGGCGCGGCGCAGTTCGCGCACACCAGCCGGTCATACGTCATGCGCTCGCCCTCCTCGCACCGGTTCCACTTGCTCAACGCCCACACCCACGCGAACGTTCCCCCCTACCACTGTGCCAGGTTCCCGCGGAAGCCGCGCAGGGGTCGCCCCGCAGGGAAGGCCCGGCGGCGGAACAAAACGGCGCATCTGTTCCGCAACCCCCTCCGGTGCCTGCGCTCGCCTCCCCGGTTCGCGTATGGTCACGCTCATCTACCCCCGGCTACCCGTGGTGCATCCGTGATCCGATTCGACAACGTGTCCAAGGCCTACCCCAAACAGAACCGTCCTGCCCTCAGGGATGTCTCCCTGGAGGTCGAGAAGGGCGAGTTCGTGTTCCTCGTGGGGTCCTCCGGCTCCGGAAAGTCCACCTTCCTGCGGCTGATTCTCCGCGAGGAGCGGGCCAGCCACGGGCAGGTCCACGTCCTGGGCAAGGATCTCGCCCGCGTCTCCAACTGGAAGGTGCCGCAGATCCGGCGCCAGCTGGGGACGGTCTTCCAGGACTTCCGGCTGCTGCCCAACAAGACGGTCGCCGAGAACGTCGCCTTCGCTCAGGAGGTGATCGGCAAGTCGCGCGGTGAGATCCGCAAGTCCGTGCCCCAGGTGCTCGACCTCGTCGGGCTCGGCGGCAAGGAGGACCGGATGCCCGGCGAGCTCTCCGGCGGTGAGCAGCAGCGCGTCGCCATCGCCCGGGCCTTCGTCAACCGGCCCAAGCTGCTCATCTGCGACGAGCCCACCGGCAACCTCGACCCGCAGACCTCCGTCGGCATCATGAAGCTGCTCGACCGGATCAACCGGACGGGAACCACCGTGGTGATGGCGACGCACGACCAGAACATCGTGGACCAGATGCGCAAGCGCGTCATCGAGCTGGAGAAGGGCCGTCTCGTCCGCGACCAGGCACGCGGCGTCTACGGCTACCAGCACTGACGCTCCACGGAAAGGCTTGATCAGACGCCATGCGCGCCCAGTTCGTCCTGTCGGAGATCGGCGTCGGTCTCCGCCGCAACCTGACGATGACCTTCGCGGTCGTCGTCTCCGTCGCCCTGTCGCTCGCCCTGTTCGGCGGGTCGCTCCTGATGAGCGACCAGGTGAACACGATGAAGGGCTACTGGTACGACAAGGTCAACGTCTCCATCTTCCTGTGCAACAAGAGTGACGCCGAGTCCGACCCCAACTGCGCCAAGGGCGCGGTGACCGACGACCAGAAGGGCCTGATCAAGGCCGACCTGGAGAAGATGTCGGTCGTCGACACGGTGACGTACGAGTCGCAGGACGAGGCGTACAAGCACTACAAGGAGCAGTTCGGCGACTCCCCGCTGGCCAGTTCCCTCACGCCGGACCAGATGCAGGAGTCGTACCGCATCAAGCTGAAGGACCCGGAGAAGTACCAGGTCATCGCGACCGCCTTCGACGGCCGGGACGGCGTGCAGTCGGTGCAGGACCAGAAGGGCATCCTGGACAACCTCTTCGGTCTGCTGAACGGCATGAACTGGGCCGCCCGCGCGGTGATGGCGCTGATGCTGGTGGTCGCCCTGATGCTCATCGTGAACACGGTGCGCGTCTCCGCGTTCAGCCGCCGCCGCGAGACGGGCATCATGCGGCTGGTCGGCGCCTCCGGCTTCTACATCCAGGCGCCGTTCATCATGGAGGCCGCGGTCGCCGGACTGATCGGCGGCACGCTCGCGTGCGGGTTCCTCCTCGTCGCGCGGTACTTCATCATCGACCACGGACTGGCCCTGTCCGAGAAGCTGAATCTCATCAACTTCATCGGCTGGGACGCCGTTCTGACGAAGCTCCCGCTGATCCTCGCGACCAGTCTGCTGATGCCGGCGCTGGCCGCGTTCTTCGCGCTGCGCAAGTACCTCAAGGTGTGACTCTTGCCAAGAGGGGCGTGCGGTCAACCGGCCGTGCGCCCCTTCGCGTTGTCCTAGACTCACCGGCATGTCAGGTCGTGCCCTGTTCTGCCAGCCCCGCCGCATCGGCCGCGGGGCCGCCCTGACCTTGGTGTTCGCCGGCGTGCTCGTGGCCGGTGCGGCCACCGGCAGCCTGCCCGGGGCCGACCGCGAGAACCCGGACGACGGGACCCGTTCGGCCGCCCCCGTGGGCCACCACGCGGACGTCGCACGGGCGGCGGAGGAGGCCGCCGCGGACGGCACGTCCCCCATGGAGGCCGCCCAGCGCGCGGTGAGCCGCAGCGGAGACCGCTGGGCCGCCGTCTACTCGCCGGGCGAGTACGAGGAGTTCGAGGAGTCCCTGGACGGCCGGTACACGGGCGTCGGCCTGTGGGCCCGCGAGCGGGACGGCCGTATCGAGGTGACGAAGGTGGGCAGCGACACGCCCGCGGCGGAGGCCGGCATCCGCGCGGGGGACCGGCTGCGCAGCGTCGACGGGCGACGGGTGGACGGCCGGCCGGTCACGGAGGTCGTCTCGTTACTGCGCGGCGACACCACCGGTGAGAGCGCCGGGACCACGGTCCGTCTCGGTCTGGAACGCGGCACGCGCGCGTGGCACGAGACCGTACGCCGGGCCCGGCTGTCGCGGGACACCGTGACCGTCCGCGAGCTCCCCTCCCGGGTCACCGTGATCGAGGTCGGCGCCTTCACCAAGGGCTCCGGTGAACAGGTCCGCACCGCGGTGCGGCAGGCCCCGGCCACCGCCGGCATCGTCCTCGACCTGCGGGGCAACTCCGGGGGACTGGTCGCCGAGGCGGTCACCGCGGCCTCCGCCTTCCTCGACGGGGGCCTGGTCGCCACCTACGACGTCGAGGGCGAGCAGCGTGCCCTGCACGCCGAGCCCGGCGGCGACACCGCCAGACCGCTGGTCGCGCTCGTCGACGGCGGGACGATGAGCGCGGCCGAGCTCCTCACCGGCGCCCTGCAGGACCGCGGACGGGCGGTCGTGGTGGGCTCCCGCACCTTCGGCAAGGGCTCGGTCCAGATGCCGACCGAGCTGCCCGACGGCTCCGTCGCCGAGCTGACCGTCGGCCACTACCGCACCCCCTCCGGCCGGGGTGTCGACGGCCGTGGCCTCACCCCCGACCTGGAGGCGGACGAACAGGCGCTCCAGCGGGCCGAGACGGTCCTCAGCGGACTCGGCCGCTAGACCCCGCCCCGGCGTCCGGTCGGTAATCGGCTTCCCGCGGACCCCCTCCGTAGTGCGAAAATGGGCGGCACTATGGCTAAGGAAAAAGGGCGCAAGCTGATCGCCCAGAACAAGAAGGCGCGGCACGACTACCTCATCATCGACACCTACGAGGCCGGCCTGGTCCTCACCGGCACCGAGGTGAAGTCCCTGCGGCAGGGACGGGCGTCGCTGGTGGACGGCTTCGTCCAGCTCACCGACGACGAGGCGTGGCTGCACAACGTGCACGTGCCGGAGTACAGCCAGGGCACGTGGACCAACCACAGCGCGCGGCGCAAGCGCAAGCTGCTGCTGCACCGCGAGGAGATCGACAAGCTGGAGTCCAAGTCCCAGGAGACGGGACACACCATCGTGCCGCTCGCCCTGTACTTCAAGGACGGCCGGGCGAAGGTGGAGATCGCGCTGGCCAAGGGCAAGAAGGAGTACGACAAGCGACAGACGCTGCGGGAGAAGCAGGACCGGCGCGAGGCCGAGCGGACGATCTCCGCGATCCGCCGCAAGCAGCGGGCCTGACCCCCCCCGGAATAGGCTGGCACGGTCGTGCGTTGGTCACGTACGATGGCATCTGCACCCCAGCGAGGGTGCGCGCCCCCTCTTCGGAGGGCTTGAAAAATCAACATGGGGATGATCGGTTTCGACAGCGGCTGTCGAGGCAGGGGAAGCGTGTCGAGGAAGCGGCCATGATCTCGTAAACCACAGGCCGAAAAAAATAATCGCCAATTCCAAGCGCGATTCCTCCCAGCAGGCCTTCGCCCTCGCTGCCTGATCTCAGGTAGCAGAGCGAGCCTCCTACTAAGGGAGTGTCAGCCCGGGGGTGTTCCCGACCCGGATCCTGGCATCAGCTAGGGAACTAAACCTTGATCCCGGTCACGGGGTGAAGAGGGAAACCACACAGTGACTGGGCCCGTCGGAGACTTGTTCGCGTGATCTCCGGGGCCGAGAAAAGCGAAGCGGACTGCACACGGAGAAGCCCTGGTTCTGCACCGTTGGACGCGGGTTCGATTCCCGCCATCTCCACTCATCCCATGTGGGCACGGGCCCCGTCGCGTCGAGCGGCGGGGCCTTTGTCATGAGGACACATGATCAGGGCCCGGTGATGTGGGGCCCGGACCCATACCGGGAGGTGGTTCACGCTTCTACGTTCCCTCCCCATGACACAGACCAGAGCCGCACTGCGCCCCACCGTGCTGACGGCCCTCCTGGCCGCCCTCCTCTCCCTCCTCCTCGCCCCCGCCCCGGCCTCCGCGGCCTCCCTCCAGGAGGTCACCGGCTTCGGCAGCAACCCCGGCGCCCTGAAGATGTACCGGTACGTCCCCGACGGGCTGCCCGCCGGCCGGCCCGTGGTCATGGCCCTGCACGGCTGCACCCAGAACGCCGCCGGATACGCCGAGGGCACCGGCTGGACCCGGCTCGCCGACCGCTGGGGCTTCTCCGTCGTGCTGCCGCAGCAGCAGAGCGGCAACAACCTCAGCCAGTGCTTCAACTGGTTCCAGGCAGCCGACATCCGGCGCGGGCAGGGCGAGGCCGCATCCCTCGCCCAGATGGTCGACCGGCAGCTCGCCGACGTCTCCGGCGACCCCTCGCGCGTATACGTCACGGGACTGTCCGCCGGGGGTGCGATGACCGCCGTGATGACGGCGGCGTACCCGGAGAGGTTCGCCGCGGGCGGCGTCGTCGCCGGGCTGCCGTACGGATGCGCCCAGGCCGCCGGATCGCCGTACGTGTGCATGTACGTCGGCGCCACCCAGACCCCTGGGCAGTGGGGCGACCGGGTACGCGCCGCGCGGCCCGGGTACACCGGCCCCTGGCCGGCGCTCACGGTCCTGCACGGCACGGCCGACTACACGGTGAAGCCCGCCAACCTGACCGATCTGGTGGAGCAGTGGACGGATGTGCACGGCGCCGACCGCACCGCCGACGTCAGTGACACCGTCGCCGGTCATCCGCACCAGGTCTTCCGGGGGCCGGGCGGCGACGCGGTGGTCGAGACGTACAGCATGACCGGCATGGGACACGGCCAGCCCGTCGACCCCGGCAGCGGGGACGAACAGTGCGGGACGGCCGGGGCGTACTTCCTGGACGTGGGCCTGTGTGCCGCGTACCGGCTCGGAAAGGCCTGGGAACTGGGCTGAACCGGTGCGTCGTCACACCCCGCGCGGTGCCGTGCTCGCCCGCTGCGTCAGACGCGGCGGCAGCAGGGTGGTCCCCGGTACGGGAGCACCGGACAGCTTGCGTATCAGCAGACGCACCGCGCGGGTGCCCAGTTCGGCGGACGGCACGGCGACCGAGGTGACCGGTGTGCGGGCCGTCGTGGCGACCGGGGCCGGGCAGACGGCGACGAGGGACACATCGCCGGGGACGCGCAGCCCCAGGTGCTCGAAGGCGTCGAGCAGCGGATCGACGAGCGGTTCGTTGTGCACGACCACCCCGGTCAGTGCGGGCAGCTCGCGCAGCAGCCGCTCGGCGACCGCGCGGGCGGCGTCCGCGCCGGTCCCGCACGGGTGCACGGCGGAGGTGAGCCGGTGCCGGTCGGCGCCCGAGGTGAAGCCCTCCACCAGCCGCCGCGCGAACGCGGTCCGCCGTACGTAGACCTCCGGCGGCGAGCCGACCAGCGCCACCGTCCGGTGGCCGAGCCGGGCCAGATGCTCCACGCACAGCTCACCGGCCGCCCGGAAGTCCAGATCGACGCAGGTCAGACCCTCCGGTTCGGCGGGTACGCCGATCAGTACGGACGGTAAGGAACGGGAGCGCAGCAACGGCAGCCGGGAGTCCTGGAGCTGTACGTCCGTAAGGATCACCCCGTCCGCGAGCCCGGTCTCCGCCACCCGTCCGATCCCCTCCTCCCCCTCCTCCTGGGTGAGCAGCAGGACGTCGTGGTCGTGGGCGCGGGCGGCGGTGACCACGGACACCGCGCACTGCGTCACCACCGGCACGTGGATGCCGGAGCGCATCGGGACGGCGAGGGCCAGCACTCCCGCTCTGCGTCCGCGCGCGCGGCCGCCGGCGTCCGCGCGGTAGCCCAGTTCGCGCACGGCGGCCTGGACCCGGAGCCGGGTCGCGTCGGAGATCGGGCGCTTGCCGCTCAGCGCGTACGACACCGTGCTGGGGGAGACCCCGGCGCGCCGGGCCACATCCGTGATCTTCACCATCGGGAGTCCTCGTCCGCACGGTCCGTGGGGGGATGCAGAAGCGGTCGGCACCGTTGTCGAAGCGCTTCGACGGGTGAAGGTATGTGCGAGACCTGTGTGCGTCAATGGGTCGTGGGGGAATCGGTGGAGCGGTTCGACGACCCGAACGGCACGAGGGTGCACAGGGCGACGAGCAGGGCGAGCGCGGCCGCCGCCACCGGCACGCCGTACCCGGCCGTCGCCGAGACGTGCTCCGCCGTCCAGCCGCCGGCCGCGCTGCCGCAGGCGATCCCGCCGAGCAGACCGGTCACCGCGAGCGTCATGCCCTCGTTCAGCCGGCCCTCGGGGGTGTACCGCTGCACCAGGGTCATGGTGGTGACCATCGTCGGGGCCGTCGCCATCCCGGCGCACAGCAGCGCGGCGGCCAGGACCAGGAGCGAGCCGGTGAGACCGGCCGCAAGCAGCGGCAGGGTCATCAGCACGGTCATCCCGGCCAGGCACCACGGCAGGAGGGAGCGCGCGGACCCCGCCGGGCGTATCGCCCCGAACAGCAGCCCCGCCGCGCAGGAGCCGGCCGCCTGGAGCGCGAGCACCGCACCGGACGCCGTGCGGTGCCCCTGGGCGTCCGCGAACGCGATGGTGACGACCTCCATCGAGCCGAACACCGCGCCCGTCGCCAGACACACGGCCAGCAGCGGGCGCATGCCCGGCGCCCGGAACGGCGCCCGCGCGGTGGAGGCCCGGACGACCGGCGGCTCGGTCGACCGCTGGGCGGTGAACAGCAGGACGCCCGTCAGCAGCAGCACGGCGCCCGCGAGGGTGCCCGCCTCCGGGAAGAACGTCCCACACAGGAAGGCCGCGAGTACCGGGCCGAGCATGAAGCACAGTTCGTCCGCGGCCTGTTCGAAGGAGTTGGCGGTGTGCAGCGCCGCGGGGTTTCCCTTCAGCAGGTGGGCCCAGCGGGCCCGGGACATGCCGCCGGTGTTGGGTGTGGTGGCGGTGGCCGCGTAGGAGGCGAACAGCGTCCAGTCGGGGGCGCCGTGACGCACGCAGAGCAGCAGCGCGAGGGAACCGAGCACGGCGAACACCGTGGCGGGCAGGGCGACACGGGCCTGCCCGTACCGGTCGACCAGGCGCGCGGTCCAGGGTGCGACCACGGCGGTCGCCGCCAGGCCGGTCGCGGTGACGGCACCGGCGAGGGCGTACGAGCCCCGCGTCCCGGCGATCATCACGACCGCGCTCACGCTGAACATGCCCATCGGCAGCCGGGCGATCAGGTTCCCCGCCGTGAACGCACGGGTGCCGGGCAGCGCGAAGAGGCGGCGGTAGGGGCCCGCCGCGCGGGGCTCGCTCCGGGTGCGCGGGCCGAAGTCGGCGGCGACCAGGGTGTCGGCGGTGACGGTGAGCAGGGGGGTGTCCGGGGAGGTCGGTTGAGGCATGGCACCACCGTCGCCCCGAGGCGGGCGGGCGGTCCAACACCTTCCCGGGGCCGATTCACGCACCTGTGTTGTAAGTTCGCGGGATGGCCGCCTCCTCCCACCTCGACCCGCGTCTGCTGCGCGCCTTCGTGACCGTCGCCGAGGAACTCCACTTCACCCGGGCCGCCGTGCGCCTCTACGTCGCCCAGCAGGCGCTCAGCCGGGACGTGCGGCGGCTGGAACGGGAGCTGGGCAGTGATCTGTTCGTCCGCAGCACCCGCCAGGTGACGCTCACCGCCGACGGCGAACGTCTGCTGCCGTACGCCCGCGCGGTGCTCCAGGCGCAGGAGGACCTGCTCGCCGCCGCCGGACGGACCCGGCCACTGCTGGTCGACCTCAACTCCCCCGGCCTGGAGACGCCGCGCCGAGTGCTGCACCGGGCCCGTGAACTCGCCTCCGGCCACGAGCTGATGGCCCGCTACGAGAGCGGGCTGACCGGCGCCGCGGGGGAACTGCTCGCGGGGCGGCTCGACGCGTCGTTCGGACGGTTCGCGGGACTCGCCCCCGCGCTGCGGTCCGGACTCGACCACCAGCCCGTCCGCTACGAACCCATGGCGATCGTGCTGCCCGAGGACCACCGGCTGGCCCCGCTGCCCGAGGTGCCGCTGACCGAGCTGGCCGGCGAGACGGTGTACGCCGGAGCCGGGAACCCCCGCACACCGGAGTGGACCGACCTGGCCCTGCGGTTGTTCGAGGGGCGGGGGATCACGCTCGCGCCGCCGGCGCCGCTGGCGATCGGGGAGGAGGAGTTCCAGCGGATTATGGCCAGAACGCGTCACCCGATCCTCGCCGTCGTGGACTTCCCGCCGCTGCCGTCGATGGTCCTGCGGCCGCTCGTGGACCCGGTTCCGCTGTCGCCGGTGTCCCTGGTGTGGCGGAAAGGGTTGGTTCACCCCGCTCTGGACGGACTTCGCCGGGCCGCGGCCCTGGTCGGCGCGGAGGAGGGCTGGCTGAGGATCCCCATGGACGGATGGATTCCGGCCAGCGACTCTGTCGTGATGGCGTCCCCGTGATGTCTCGCAATTGACACGAAAGGCCACGCGGCAAACACAGAACCTCCGCGTGCGCTACATTCAATGCCTGAGCACAGTGTGATAAACGGGGCGCTCGGAGCGGGTGGGGGCCCGAACCGGCGGCAAGTGCTCGGGTCGTACGCGCACCCGGATCTGTCCCTGGGGGGAAGTGCGTGCGCGTGGAAAAGTGGCGAGAAGACGCCCAACCCGAGAAGTTCGAGGACGCAACGGCGGCCGAGGAACGTCCGGAGGACGAGGGTGACGGGGACTCCACGGAGACCGACTCGATCGAGGACCGCTGGGCCCGCATCGGAGTCTTCCCCACCGTGACCAACAAGCCGCCGCGCGGCCCCGCGCCCCGCGCGGACCGCACGGTATCCCTCCGCGCGGACTCCGCGCGAACCACCGCCCCTCCCACGGAACGCCCGTCGGCCACCCCCGACGAGGACGCGGCCCCTTCCGCGGCCCCGCGCGGCGAGCAGGCGCCCGCCCCGCGCGACGCGGACCGCACCGCGGCACTGCTCCGCAAGGAGCCCGTGGACACCCCGCGCGATGCCGCGGACGTCGCGGCCTCCCGCGGTGAGCGGGTGTCGGGCCCGCGGAACACGAGCCGGTCCGCGCCGTCCCGCGGTGAGCAGGTGGACGGTCCGACGGCTCCGCGCGGCGACCGCGGGGACGCGGGCCGTGGAACCGCTCCGCGCGACGCGGACCGCACCGCGGCACTGCTCCGCAAGGAGCCCGGGGACACCTCGCGCGGCGCCGCCACGGCTTCCCCTGACGAGGACGCGTCCTCCCCGCGCGATGCCGCGGACGTCGCGGCCCCCCGCGGTGAGCGGGTGTCGGGCCCGTGGAACACGAGCCGGTCCGCGCCGTCCCGCGGTGAGCAGATGGA